>DAOVHT010000085.1 GCA_030671745.1 Candidatus Nanohaloarchaea archaeon | reverse complement strand
TTATGTTATTTAGGTTTAAGAAAGCGCGTAAGATAAAGACAGTACTTTCTGTGCTTCATGAGAGCGAGCGTAAGGTCATTGAGATCCTTATGGCAACTGAGGGCAAGTGCGATCAAAGGCAACTTGTCAAGGAAACCGGGTTCTCAAAGGCTAAGATGAGCCGTATGATGCTTGATCTCGAGGGACGTGGGTTGATAACAAAAACTCGTCGTGGTAGAACTAATATTATTGATCTTGTTGAGAAAAAATAAAATTAGAAAAAGAAAAAAGAGGTTTTATTTCTTTTTTGCTGCTTTTGTGACTTTGGGAAGTGCTATGACTGGTGGAATTCCTGCCATTTCTGAAAGCATCAGTGCTTTTAGTCCTGCTGTCTTGAAAAGATGGTTTATGATTTCTATGTGTTCGTTTTCTGGCAGTTTCTTGTTCTTTGTCCATTCGTCCATTGACTTTTTGTTGTCTTCGCCTGTGTATATGATTGTACCTTCTATGTCAAGGTTTGCAACAGTTGGTTCAAATGCACTTCTGAAACTGAACTTTATGTTCAATATATCGCTTTTTGTGCCGAATGCGTTGATCTTGCCTTCTTTTACGTCTTCAATCTTTGGTACTGTGTTGATTGCAAGTTTCTGGTTTGTGTTTCCAGTCTTTTCTACGTTCAGTTTGTTATAGTTTATGCTGATTACACCCATGGTAATATCACCTATAGTCATTTTTAGGATTAATATTTATAAGGGTTGTGTTTATTATTTTGTTTTTTTGGGGTTTGTTGGGATTGGGATACCAGACTCTTTATAAATGGGCTGGGATTGAAATCCCTAAAGCTTTATAAATGGTCTAGTGAAAGTTACAATGTTTATCTGTAGCTTTTGGCTAAAACCTACCAATGTATCGGAAGGTTTCTTTTTTTTGATAAAACAGAGCGGTGTTTTTGAATAAGGTTATTTTTTAGTTTTAATTAAAAAATAAGGATGATTTGGGTTATTTGAACGTTCATTTAAGTGTTTGAACTTTTATTTTATTTTTTAAGGGTGTTGTATTGGTGTTATTTGTGTGTGTGGAACGGTTTTCAGACAACCTTATATATACCCCTCGATAATATGTATGTAATTAGTTTTGTGAGATGTATCAATATTCTCGCAGAATGTAGGTTTTTTATTGAACAGATAAAAACTTAGGTGAATAAATATGCAATTAAGAAAAATCGGAACAGCACTTGTCGGTGCTGTATTGACAAGCGCAACTCTTATGGGTGGCGCTCTTGCTGCTGATTTGGGAACTTTCCCTGCACCTTTCGCAACAGATGATGGCGTACAGTCAACAATTGTTGTCGGATCAGGTGGATCAGTACAAGATGTTATAGGCGCAATCAACATTGGCGCAGCTCTAGCACAGGTTGGCGGAACAGTCGCAGGCGGTGCAGCAGCAACTACAACAGCTACTGGTGTAGAAGCAGATGATGTCGCTCTTGGCGGTGCTGTAAATACTCAGTTTGCAACTGCATTAAAAGACAATGATGTAGCTGGACTTCTTGACACAAAAGTATCTTGGAATGATGAAGATGTTGATGTTGAAGAAACAATAACTATTGATACTGGTTTAGAAATTGGTGCAAGTGTTACTGCAGATGAAGATTTCGGTTCAGAAGTTGTTATGATAACAACAGCTAAAGATGCAGTTGTATATCGATTTATAGTTGATGACTCTGACTTTAATAGATCATTAGTTAGTGATGATGAACCATTAGATATAACCGTTCTTGGTAAAAATCTTAAGATAACAGGTATTACTGAAGCAGGTGTTGTTGAAGTCAGTGAAGGTCTTGAGACTGCTATGACTATGGATACTACTGTTGAAGTTGGTGGTAAGACTCTTGAAGTTACTGCTATCGGTGATGATACTGTTGCATTTAAAGTAGGTGCAGAAACTGAGTTTATTGGTGACACTGAAACAAGTGAAGTTGGTAATTCTGGAATCAAGGTTCGTGTAGATAACATCCTTTATACAGATGAAGCTGCTACAAGGCAAGTTCTAGTAACTGTTGGTACTGATATAACTTCTGATGTTTCTGATGGTGATTCAATGGAACTCTTTGGTGAACCTGAAGATGAAGATGATGCTGTATGGACATGGGTTGTTGATGTAAGTGGTGCTGATAGTACATTTACTCTAGGTGCTGCACACAGTCAGAAGTTTGATAACGATGATGAAGCTTATGTAGCTCTTGGTGATTCAATCGCACTTCCTAATGACTATGCATTTGTTGAATTGACAGAACTTACAGAAACTGATATGGGTACATATGAAATGTCTTTTGATGATGGTATCGACTTTAAGTTAAATGCTGCTGGTGTTTCAAATGCTGGTGCAGTTGATGACGAAACTGTTATTGTATTCAAATCTGAAGATTCTGAAGATGGTTTCAAAATAGGAACTGAAGAAACTGATACTATCTATGTAAGTGATAATCAGACTGCAGGTCTTGCATTTGTGAATGATGATGGTGATATTCAGCAGGTTGCTGTTGAGACATTTAACATTACTTATGAAGACAGTGTCTATGTTGTTAATGTAAACTCTAGTGTCTATGGTAACGTAACAATAACTGAACCTGTAACTGGTAACATCATAAATGTTCTTGCTACTACAAGTTTTGACCGTATTGGTGCTCTAGAAGCTGAAATATCAAGTGGTGATGTCACATATGATGGTGCAAACATGGCTGGTAAAGAAGATGATGTAAGAACTATATATGGTACTATCCTTGTAGATGTAGAAAACAATGGGGATGCTGATGTAGTTGTTATTGAAGTTCCTGCTGATGAAGTTAAAGCAACTGTAACTGTTAGTGGTACTGGTTCAACTGTAACTACTGCTGCTGCTGTTGAAGGTGGATACACTCCTGCTGCTCTTCCTGCTACAGGTATCGCAAAGCTTGACAGTGATGCTGAAGCTGCAAAGACTGGTAACTTAATCTTAGTTGGTGGTCCTGCTGTAAACAGTATTGTTGCTGAACTTGCTGCTGCTGGTAAGACTCGAACTGCTGAAGAATGGAGAACTGAAACTGATGGTGTAAGAGATTACGCAGACAGTGCTCTTGTACAGGCAGTTGACGATGCATTCACAACAGGTAAAACAGCTCTAGTTGTTGCTGGTTACGGTGCAGATGATACAGGTAACGCAGCATATGTTCTACAGAACTATGCTAAATTCGCTGACCAGCTTGCTGGTAAGGCTGAAGTAACTGTTACAGGTACAACAACTGACGCTGTTCAGTAAATTTTTTGAATGGGGAGCTTTATGCTCCTCTTTTTATTTTTTTTAAATTGATTGTTTCTTAGAAGTTTTTACAAACATATCTTCCAATATTTAAAATTATTCATGCCTTATTCTTCTTATGGATAATATAATCAAGGCAAGACTGAAGCAGATGCCATCTGATTTTGTTGTGAAAGAGATATTGCCAGATAAGCGCATTCTTGATATCAATTCAGATTATGATTATCCAAATGAAGGAAATACTTTACACTGCATCCTAAAAAAAGAGGATATTGATCAGTTTCGTGCAGTAGGCATCATTGCGTCTGAATTAGGTATTACCTCAAAAGACGTTGCAATATGCGGGACAAAGGATAAAAGGGCGCATACAACTCAGAGAGTGTCAATTAAAGGGTGTAAGCTTGAAGATGTAGAGAAACTTGTGATTAACAATGTCTCTTTAAAATCTCTCGGTAGGGGCTCTGAACTACGCATTGGTGAGCTTTATGGCAATCACTTTGAGATTGTTTTGAGAGATATAGATATAAACAAGGATGCGTTGTCAAAATATCTTGAAAATATACATGACAATCCTAAATTCCCTAATCATTTCGGTGAACAGAGGTTCGGTTCTATAAGACCTATATCGCACATCGTAGGAAAACATGTGATTCTCGGTGATTTTAAGGGTGCTGTGCTTGATTATGTATGTCTCTGCTTCTCTGGTGAATCAGAATCAATGAAGGCTGCAAGAACTATGGCAAAGACTGACCTTAAAGGGTCTTTGGAGTTGTTTCCTAAGTCTTCCTATTATGAGAGGGTTATGGTGTCGCATTTGATTGATAGACCAGATGATTATCGTGGTGCATTTTTCAGGTTGCCTTCAAATCTTCAGAAACTTATGGTACATGCCTATCAGTCATATATTTTCAATAAAATTCTAGATAAAGTCATCTCTTCTGGTTTTGGTAATCGGATGCTCGAAGTACCATTGTTCGGGTTCGGGATGAATATACCCAAAGATCCTAAACTTGTGGCTATAATGCGTGATGTCTTTAAAGAAGAAAAAATCAGTCTTGAAAATTTCAGAAATGATGTATCTAGACAATTGGGGTCAAAAGGGGGTAGGAGAAGGGCATTTCAGGTTGCAGAAAAGTTTAAGATATTAGAAATAAGTGATGATGAACTTAATTTAGGTAAAATGAAATGCAAGATTTCTTTTTCGCTTCGCAAAGGGACTTATGCCACTGTCTTTTTAGGTAATTCTTTTGATCTGTCTTGATCTATTCTTTTGCTCTGATTATCCATGCGGTATATGTCTCATTGTTGCCTATATCACAGTCACACCTGCAGTATTCTTCTGTATTT
>DAOVHT010000099.1 GCA_030671745.1 Candidatus Nanohaloarchaea archaeon | reverse complement strand
ATGAAACTACATATGTAAATATTGGTGATTTTCCTATAATGGTCAAGTCTAATCTATGTCCTCTTACTGGGATGTCAAAAGAGGAATTGATTGAAGCTGGGGAAGATCAATATGATATGGGTGGTTATTTCATAATCAATGGTGTTGAGCGTGTGCTTATACTTTTCGAAGATATTGCACCTAACCGACTGATATTCCAGAAGAAGAAAGGCGAGATCAATGCACGTATCGATTCTAAGAACCGTGGTTACACTCAAAGGCATGTCTTTGAAAGGAAAGAGGACGGTACAATCGTTGCACGATTCGCAAATATTGCAACTACACCTTTACCGCTTGTGGCTATTATGAAAGCTCTTGGTCTTGAGACTGATAAAGACATAATTGATACCATATTCAAAGGAAAAGATCCGTCTGAAAACATACTCCTTAATCTTTATATGACTGAATTGTCCGGTCGTGATGACGCAATTGAATATATAGGTAAAGTCCTTAAGATTGTCAAGAAAGAGCAGGTCAATGATCGTGTTGAACATCTGCTTGACAATTATCTATTACCTCATCTAGGTCAGGATGCATCAAGCCGCCTATTAAAAGCAAGATATCTTGCAAGCATAATGGGTAAGATGGAACTATTATATGATGGTAAGATAAATGATGATATCGATCATTATGCAAACAAGAGATTAAGGCTTGCTGGTGATCTTTTAGAGTCTGTATTGAGGTCTACAATACTTGGTAGATGGGGTCTTGTTGCAAGATTACAGTATAATTATCAGAAAATGATCAAAAGAGGACGAAGACTTCCAAGTCTGCAAAGTATTGTCATAACTGGTGTGCTTACAAAACAGATCATGCGAGCTATGGCAGTCGGTGACTTTGCAAACCAGACTGGTGTCAGTCAGAGACTTGAGCGGAGTAACTTTGTAAGGTCTTTAGGTCACATGCGTGGTGTTGTGTCTCCTTTGTCATCTACACAAGAACATTATGAGGCAAGGGAACTTCATGCAACTCATTGGGGTAGGCTCTGTGCAGTACGGACTCCTGAAGGACAGAATATCGGTCTTAGGAAATTCCTTGCATTAGGTGCCAAAGTGACTACTGACTCATATGAGGAAGAGACAGAAAAAGTTAAGTCTGTATTAGAGGGATTAGGTGTTAAAAATGAGTGAAGTTTATGTTAATGGTTATTTTGCAGGTGAGCATGACAAGCCTTTAGAACTTGTTAAGGCACTTATTGAAAAGAGACGGGGTAGTAAGTTACCTGAGACTATGAATGTCGCTTATCATGAAGATAAGGATGAAGTACAGATAAATGTTGATTCTGGTCGGGTCAGGAGACCTCTTGTTGTCGTAAATAATGGTAAGGCTCTGCTTACTGTTGAGATGAGTGAAAAACTTAAAAATGATGAGATGTCCTGGGCTGATATCCTTAAAAAAAATATTGTAGAATATATTGATGCTGAAGAAGAAGAGAATGCATATATTGCAGTCTCAAGGGAAGAACTTACTGCAGAACATACTCATATGGAACTTGATGCTTCATTGATACTGGGTGTTGCCGCTTCTGTCTTAGTATTTCCTGAGAAGAATCGTGGTGACCGTCTGAATTATGGATCCCGTATGGCTGTCCAGTCTATGGGTATACCTTTACAGAATTTCCTTATGCGGGATGATACTACTTACAATGTATTGGTCTATCCTCAGGTCCCTATCGTAAAGACTGATAGTATGGAAGCTGTGGGTCTTGATTCACATCCGTCCGGGCATAATCTTGTCATTGCGGTGTCTACATTCTATGGTTATAATGTGGAAGATGCGTTGATCGTCAATAAGGCTTCTCTTGAGAGAGGTATTGGACGTTCTGTCGCGTTCAGGTCTTTTGTTACTGAATTCCGTCGTTATTGGGGGGGTCAGGAAGATGAAGTATGTATCCCTGATGGAAGCGTTAAAGGATATCGCAGTGAAGAGGATTATGAACACCTTGATGAACAAGGCATTGTTGAGATAGAATCCAAAGTTCCTGTCGGTGGTGTTCTTGTGGGTAAGATATCTCCATTAAGATTCCTTGGTATCGCTAAAGAGATCAAGATGGGTCTTCAGAATTTTAGAGATAATTCACTTACTGTATCAAATGGTAATCAAGGTATTGTCGAGAAAGTAGTGCTCACTTCAGATTCAGAAGGTAATAAGATATTATCTGTGGTTGTCCGTGATACAAAAACACCTGAAGTCGGTGATAAGATGGCTACAAGACACGGTCAAAAAGGTGTTATCGGTCTTGTTGTCCCTGAAGAGGATATGCCATTTACGGCAGACGGTATCGTGCCTGATATAATTGTGAATCCGCATGCTATGCCATCTCGTATGACTGTGGGTCAGCTTCTTGAGATTGTTGCCGGAAAAGTTGGTGCGCTTGCAGCTAAAAGAGTCAATGGTACTGTCTTCCGTGGTAAAGAGGAAGATATAAGATCTTCATTGAAGTATCTGGGATTCAGAGATGATGGTAAAGAGACATTATATAATGGTATAACTGGTGAAAAGATGGGAGTGCCTATACTTATGGGCATTACATATTATTATAGGCTTTATCATCTGGTGTCAAAGAAAATCCATGCAAGGTCTAAAGGTCCAGTTGCACTGATGACAAAACAGCCAACTGAAGGCCGTTCAAAAGAGGGTGGTCTAAGGCTGGGGGAGATGGAAAAAGATTGTTTCATCGCTCATGGTGCTCCGATAACTCTTCGTGAAAGGTTCGGATCAGATAAGGTATCAATACCGGTCTGTAAAGACTGTGGTGTGGTTGCGATTGAGGATCATATAAAGAACAAGAAATATTGTCCTTTATGTAAAAATGAATCAATCGTCAATATTGAGATGGCATATGCTTTCAAGCTGATGCTTGATGAGCTTAAGAGTCTGTTGATATATCCACAGATTATACCGGAGAATTCTTAATTAAGGTGTGTGATTAGATATGGTAATGATTGACAAGATTAAATTTAAGTTGCTTTCCCCAAAGATGATTCAGAAGATGTCGGCAGTTCTTATAACTACCTCTGAAGTATATGATGCAGATGCATATCCTGTTGAGGGTGGTGTCATGGATACCCGTATGGGTGTCATTGATCCAGGTATCCGATGCAAGACCTGCGGTGGTAGATCCGGTGAGTGCCAGGGTCACTTCGGACATATAGATCTTGCAAAACCTGTGTACAATATCTTATATCTTAAACAGATAAAGACTATGCTTACCTCTACATGTAATGATTGTGGTGGACTTTTAGTTGATAAGGATAAGATCAAAGATGATAAGACATTGAATAAGCTTCCTATACCTAAGGTATGTCCTGTATGTAATGAACCTGTTGAGAAAATCAAGTTTGAGAGACCTATGTCGTTCAAAAGAGGTACTCATGTCATAACTGCGGAAGAAGCAAGGGAACAATTTGAAAAGATTTCTGATGAGGATCTTAAAAGTCTTCACTTTGATGGCGGTAGGCCTGAATGGATGATTCTTACCATATTCCCTGTACCGTCAATAACTACAAGACCGTCCATCACTCTTACAAGCGGTGAGAGAAGTGAAGATGATCTTACACATAAGCTTGTGGATATTGTCAGGATAAATCAGAGGCTTCTGAATAATCTTGAGATAGGTGCACCTGAATTCATCCTTGATGATCTTTGGGAGCTGTTACAGTATCACGTCGCTACTTATTTCAATAATGAGATGACTGGTGTGCCACCAGCACGGCACAGATCTGGTAGGCAACTTAAGACATTATCTCAGAGATTAAAATCCAAAGATGGAAGATTCAGAAATAATCTTACTGGTAAGAGGGTTAATTTCTCTGCAAGGACTGTTATTTCGCCTGATCCGATGATCAGTGTCAATGAAGTCGGTATTCCTGAGAAAATTGCAGCTGAACTTACTATCCCTATAAGAGGGACAAAAGATAATATTGATTACCTTAAGGCATGCATTATGCGCGGACCTAATGCTAAAGGTGGTGCAAATTATGTTATCCGTCCAGATGGTCTTAAGAAAAAAATTATTGATATGAACAAGGAATATATCATGAACGAGTTCGCGGAAGGATATATTTTAGAAAAACATATCAGTGATGGTGATATTGTACTATTCAATAGGCAACCGTCACTGCATAAGATGTCTCTGATGGCTCATCGTGTAAAAGTTTTACCTCACAAGACATTCAGGCTTAATCTTACTGTAT
>DAOVHT010000114.1 GCA_030671745.1 Candidatus Nanohaloarchaea archaeon | reverse complement strand
TCAGTTCTTACTGTTCCTGAAAAGATAGTTCTGTCGGATAGTGAGAGTTATGTGGATAAGATAATAATCGGTAAAGATGGGTTGATTATTCGTCGTGGTGATGATTCGGGTCTTCTTCTGCCACAGGTGCCTGTTGAACTTGGTTGGGATAAGAAGCAGTTTCTGGCGCAGACCTGTGTCAAGGCCGGACTTTCTTCTGATTCGTATCTTTTGGATGATGTAGGGGTCTATAAATTTCAGGCTCAGATATTTTCAGAGCTGAGTCCTTTAGGTGCTGTGGTTGAAAAAATGTTATGATTTTTTTATAGAAGATAAATTAATGCAGGGGAAGGGATTCGAACCCTCGAACTCCTACGAGAGTGGATTTTGAGTCCACCGCCTTTTGCCGAATAATACCTCTAATACATTAGTGTATATTCTTTGACCAGGCTGGGCGACCCCTGCATCTACAAATTGTCAATCTCGGTCTTCAGTTTGGTTATCTCTGACTGCAAATTGTCAAGGTCTGCGTCTTTTGTCTTTATTGGCATGGTTGACGGACTTGAAAATTCTTTCGGTGCCACAAGATTGCTGTCAATTGTATTTAGTTTTTCATCAAATACATTTAACCGTTTTTCTATTTTTTCGACAGCTTCAGATTTAAGCTTTTCGGCTTTGTTCAGAAGAGAAATAGTGTCGAGCATCTTTTTCATTTCAACGCGGGTGCTATGAATATCATCAGTAATCTCCATATGCCTGTCTATTTTTACAAAAAGAGCTGAGTTTACAGGGTGTGTTGATGTTGGTTCTTTCTGTGTTGGTATAGATGTTTTTGGTGTCTGTCCAATCGGTTGTTGTGGTCTTGGCTGTTGTGGTATGGGATTTGACTGGATTGGATGGTTATGGTCTTGATTCATATGGGGTATGGATGTATGTGGTTCTGGTTTTGGTGGCATAGTCGTCTGCGGTAATACTGATTTTGGCTGTACTGGTGGTGTTGGCATTTCTTGTTGTCTTTGTTGAGTCTGTCCAGTTGCTGGAAGTGGCTGGTTTATTGGGGCATGACTGTGATCAAAATCAATCCCTATCGCTTTTTTTAGCCTTTCAATATTATCGTTTGAAACCATAAGTTCACCTTGTATCATCTTATTTATGTCTTGCCTATATATATCTTTAATCTTTGTGTCTGTTTTATGTGCATTCGGTTCAATTTATTAATATATCATTGAATAATTAATTGTATGCCGGAATTGTCCAGTCTTGATTTCAGGATACTTGCAGATGAACTGCAATTTATCTCAGGTGGGAAGATACAGAAGATATACCATGAGGGTAAGCATCTTCATATGTCTATCTTTGTCAAAAATCAGGGTACAAATATGCTCATTACAGGGGACGGCAAGTTCTTTACGACACCCCATTCATTGAAACATAAGATGCGTCCGACAGGGTTCTGTATGTTTCTCAGGAAACGTCTTTCGGGGCAGTGGATCGATAGCATAAAGCAGATAGGTTTTGAACGTATAATCGTTATCGAGACACAGGATTACAGGATATATCTTGAGCTTTTCAGGAATGGTAACACGATAATTACTGACAAGGATGATAAGATTGTGTCGGTCATGTCTGTGCAGACATGGAAGGATCGTGTGCTCAAGGCAAATGAGATATATAAGATGCCACCTGTGTCAATTGATACTTTTGGTCTGGATAGTGATGGTTTTTCACTGGCAGTGTCTAAATCATCAAAGAACATCATATCGTTTCTTGCGCGCAATATGAGTCTTGGCGGGAATTATGCTGAGGAAGTGCTTACAATCTCAAAGATTGACAAGGATCTGATCGCTAAAAAGCTAGATGCCTCACAGGTCAAAAAGATATTTAAGGCAATGTCTTCTCTTTTCAAAAGAAAAAAGGAAGCGCGCATTGTCCTTGAGGATGAGAAGTATGTTGATATGTCATCTTTTCCTTTGGTCAAATATGATAAATTTAAAGTGAAACAGTTTGAGACATTGAATGAGACGGCCAGCGAATTTTATGTGTCGCAGATGGAACTTGAGGATGAGAAAGAGACTACATCTAAAACCGATAAGGTCAAAGGGTCTCTTGAACACAGGCTCAAGACACAGACTGATGCTATCTTGACAGTCAATAAGAATATTGAAGACTGCAATCGTAAGGCTGAGATGTTATATTCAAATTTCAATGTGCTTGATGAGATGATCCGTCAGGTCAATGAGGCCTGCAGTTCGAAAGGTTGGGATTTCGTGCAGAAAAGTATCAGGTCTGGCAAGATTGACAAGATAAAAAATATTGATATGAAGAACAAGATAATGGTTGTCGATCTCGGTGAGAAACTGAACATCTACCTTGAAAAACCATTGAATCACAGTGCCGAGATGTATTATCAGAAAGCCAAGAGATCCAAGCAGAAGATACCGGGTATTGAGAAATCAATTGGGTTGACTAAAGATAAGATTGAAAAATCAGAGGTTGCAACCGTGCGGAAACCCAAGCCTAAAGTCAAAAGGGCGGTCAAGAAGAAGGAATGGTTTGATAAGTTCAGGTCTTTTAGGTCATCTACCGGTTTCCTTGTCCTTGGCGGTAAAGATGCGACCACAAATGAGATATTAGTCAAGAAACATACAGATGCTGAAGACATCATATTCCATGCAGACATTGCAGGGTCGTCTTTTGTCGTCATAAAATCCGACGGCAAAAAGATTGATGATACTACAATTTCTGAGGCTGCGCAGTTTGCGGCGTCATATTCTAAGGCGTGGAAGATGAAGACCGGAACGGTCGACGTATTCTGGGTGGCGCCTGAGCAGGTGTCTAAACAGGCACCGACCGGTGAATATATCCAGAAAGGGTCGTTTATGGTGCGTGGCAAAAAGAACTGGATGAAACCTGAACTTCGCGTTGCATTTGCTTTGATTGGTGATGAGCTTGTGTGCGCGCCGGTCGTTACAGTATCTTTAAAGACTAAGAAATATGTGGCTATTGCGCCGGGATATAAGAAATCAAAAGAGTTGGCCAAAGATATAAGGACAAAATTGTTTTCTGTCAGTTCAAAGGCTGAGCAGGAAATTCTGAGGGAGATATCTGTCGATGATATACAGAAACATATTCCTGCCGGAACTGGCGAAATACTGAAATAGTCTGTTTAATACGTATTACAAGGGAATTTAAAGTTTATATTCTATATTAGTATTATGTCATTGGCTGAAAAGTATTATCTATCAAAAGATGATATTGTGATAAAAGAGGAGAAAGAAGGCAGTAGTTATTATTTTTTGTTTCCTGTATTGCCTGAGTTTTTACCTTCTGAAATAATCGTTAATGGTGGTTTTGATGGAAGTGATTATAATTTTGAAACAGATTTTGTTTGCTTTGATTTAAATATGTTTGATGATTTTGATGAGGATATTATTTTTTATTTTTTTGATAATGGTTTTTTGAAAAATTTATATTTTGGAAATGATTTTTGTGTGGAAGTCTCATCATATAATTTTTCTAATCGGTTATATACTAATAATAATTTTGATATGTCTAAAGAAAAATTTAATTTGTTTTTTAGAAATATACAATATTTTGAAAAAGGTAGTATTGCTATTGGCGATGGATTAGTTTTTGAAACCAAAAATGTTTCAGATTATAAAACTGCCTGTCTCTTGCGCGATTACCTATGCCAATTACATAATAAGGCAGTTGACCTTATTTTTGAGTCTTATCTTTCTCAAGACGTTCTTTGACTGCGGCGC
>DAOVHT010000008.1 GCA_030671745.1 Candidatus Nanohaloarchaea archaeon | reverse complement strand
GACCGTAAATACCTGAAAAAAGTAAAGGTCATAAGAGGCAAAGATATCCAGATAAGCATCCAGAATTACACCGCAAGATCTTTTGAACGTTTCTTCGAATCATTGTCACCTGCCCAGTCACTGGCATTGGACAAGACCATGGACTCATTAAGAAAAGAGTTCAAGGACAGTGGCAAGTTTGACCTTGACGACCTGATAAAAACATTGAAGGTCGACTCAACCCTGAAATCAAACGTCAAGGACCCGATTCTAGGAAGACTGCGGGGTCTGAAGAACATGAGACTTTTCGGCAAGTTTGATTACCCGACATTGAAAGATGTAAAACCCGGAAATCTGGTCATAATTGACATGAGCGCACTCATGAACCAGAGAAAACGTCAGGTGATAGCTGCATCGATGGCAGAAAACCTGTTCTCAGAACGACAGAAAGGCAACATCCCGCCATTTGTACTGGTGGTTGAGGAGGCGCACAATTTCGCCCCGGAAAAGGTCAAGAAGACAAGTGCTATATCAAAATCCATAATTGAAAAGATTGCGCGAGAAGGCAGGAAATTCTATGCATCCCTGTGCCTTGTAAGCCAGAGGCCGGTATACCTATCAACAACTGCATTATCTCAATGTAATACTCACATAATAATGCGCGTCACAAACCCCTCAGACCTTGACCACATAGGGAGAACAAGCGAGGGCCTGACAAGAGATGTCGTAAACTCAATCGCATCGTTAAGGACAGGTGAGGCAGTGATTGTTGGTGAAGCTGTCGGCTACCCGACATTCATAAAAGTAAGGAAGAGAAAGTCTGACGAGCCTGCGCACTCACGGACCCTTGAACAGGCCGCAGTTGAATATTCAGAAAAGAAAGAGCAGTACGACAAAGACCTAGACGCTTTCCTGTAAGAATGACGGCAAGTGTTCGGGTTTCTTAAGGATTCCTTCATCTAAAAGCTCTCTAACCAGGGGCAGGTCCTCAATACCGAATTTACCTACATAAAGCATTCTGAGGTCACCACCAGTATCGGCAAACGCCTTTATTTTGTAATATCCCTCAAGATACACATGATCCTTGACATAGCCCCCACCCCTATAGGCCCGCACAGTCAGATTCCATGCATGTTCATCACTTAAATCATAGTTTTTAGTCAATATCTTAAAACATTCCCTGAAACTTAACCCATTGCACAAAGAATCAACAGCAATCACCCGCCCAGCATAATCGCGCATCAATTCAGGACTTGTATTACCTGTCTTATGCTCAAGATATGATGCCAAGCCTTCTTCTGTCGATAAGTAACCGGGTAACCCCGTAGCAAATATCTTTAATGGCTGAGCATGACCATTCGCAGCCCTTAATGCATGCACCCCGACCTCATGCACACCCAATCGTTTTGGATCTATTGATGCGAATTTTCGTGTTTTGCAGATTGTTATCTTTTTTTCAGCAGGATAGACAGTGGTCCATCTTTTACTTGAATATTCAATAGTCCAATCAGTCAGATTATCATCGCCTAAAGCATCTTTCAAAGCCTTCTTGACCTTTGTTGCAGATACATCTTTCTTTAGTTCAGAGGCAGGTATTTTAGCCAGTATCTTTTTTGCCAAAACCACAAGTTTCTTGCTGGGTGTACCATAGATGCTACTGCTTGCCTTCTTGATGAACTCTTTATCATCCCGGTTCATCATCATCTCATTCATCAGCAATATCTCTTTTTTCCTGTGTGCAAATATGGTCCCTAAGACATCATCCGGCACCCTTATTGATTTTAATCTCCCTTCAACAAGAGAAGCGTCATATTCCAATTTTCGATACTTGAAATTAGGTACATATTGAGAATTTGAAAAGAATTTAACTTTTTCCGCATCATCATTTATCGGGGTGAGATAATACAGTGGTTTTATGTCTTTGGCAAGGTCAATGAGGGTCCTGTCCAGTTCATTGTACTCTCTGATACTTCTTGCTGGTTTCATACATAATATGGAGGTCAGTAGTATATAAATAATTTAAGAAGTTAGTATCCTATGACAAAGAATTTACGAAACTTATATCTCCATAATCCCAAACCTTAAAAACATCAGAATACAATAATTATGTGTGAGTAACAATATGATTTCATATAAATCAGTTCTTCTAGAGAGACATCTGCCCGATATAGATGACACGACACCTTTTGAATATCTTGAAGGAGCTGAAGTGATAGACCTTTCAGGCAACGAACTTACAATCCTGAAAGATGGCAGTGAAGAAAAATTATATTTCGGCACAACCCATGATACTGTATTTCTTACTGAAACAGAGATTAAAAATGCTGCAGAATATTATCATGTAATAAAAGCAGATAATTATGATCCAGTTGAGATCATCCCTGGACTGATAGGTGCTACAATAGCAAGTATAAAAGTAAAATATACATCAGGTGCTGATGAAATTATGGAAACTCCTGAACTTGTAAACATTATAACTGACACAGATCTTTCTATACAGATACCTGCAGTTGGTAACATCGTAAATCTATTATACACCTGAATGAGTTTTACATATTAACAGTCTAAAATTATGTATTTTTAAAACTTTAGTTATGAAACCATTTTATATGAATAATATCTGCATTACAAATTCTTGATGATCTCAACCTGTTTAAGAACTGTAATCATATTCTCTTGAATACCATCATCCGAAATTATTGGTGGTCTGTAACCATCACAGTATTTATGTGTTAAAGATCCACAACCTATTGTAAAATTACAGAAAGGATTAGTGCATGGTTCTTCATAACTCATACATCATAATATATGATCCAAAATTTATAAATCCTGATCAGAGATGCAGTTCGACAACATCACCGTCGACAAGTACATGCCCCAAGTTCTTTCTCTGCCCGTCAAATTTAGCAGACTTGCCGAAGATTCGCGCATACTTGAACCTTTTCTTGAAACTCATATGCAGTTTGTCGCACACATCCCCTACAGTGCAACCTCTAGTCATAATCAGAGGCTCATCCATATCGGCTTCTTTACCTACAGGTTTCGTATGTATCTGGATAAACTGAAGCTTATCATATATCATGACCTTCAATTCTTCAAGATTAGTCTCTTTTTCAGCAGATATGAATTGTACAATGTCATCCGGATACTTATTGCGTATCGCATCCATCTCGACCTCATCAATGAATTCAGATTTATTGACAAGTACTACCATGGGGACATATTTCCTGTTATTAAGTATGATGTCTGTAAGCTGATCATCCGTCACATCTGTGTATATGACCACATTAGCATTCATGATCCTGTGCCCGTTAAGGACAGCCTTGACTGTCCTCGCATCAATCTTTTCAAGTTTTACGGCCGTGTTGACAGTTATCCCGCCACGGCCCGTCTTCTCAATCGTAACATCTGGTTTTTTTGATTCCAGCCGGATACGGCCATTGTACAGTTCTTTCTTGATTATGTCGATATGCCTTATCTTGAACACATCGGTCATGATGATGACAAGGTCAGAATTGCAGATGACAGACAGTATCTCACGGCCACGTCCTTTACCTTCAGCGGCGCCTTCAATGATTCCTGGGACGTCAAGTATCTGTATCTTGGCCCCCTCATATTCAAGAACGCCCGGGATGACGTCCAGTGTGGTGAAATCATAGCCACCTACCTCAGAATTAGCATTTGTGATCTTGTTGAGCAATGTAGATTTCCCGACAGACGGAAACCCGATAAGCACGACTGTGGCATCCCCTGTCTTCTTTACAGAATAGCCCCCTAGAGCCGCTCCAGTACCGGATGCCTTTTTCTCCTTGGTTTCACTGAGTGCTGCAATTTTAGCCTTAAGAAGTCCCCTATGGTGCTGTGTGCCTTTGTTAGATGGTGTCCTATCAAGTTCTTCCCTAAGCTTTTGTATCTTATTTTCTTCAGCGCCCATATGCTTTCAATTAATACTGGTATATTATAAATATAAAAGAATTTACACAAAAGATCACTTTTTCTTGTTTCCGGAAAGGCTATCCTGGATTTTCTCAAGAATTTCAGTCATTTTGTTCGGCATTGCACCACTCGCCCCAACCTGGCCAGGAACAGCATCATCAGGCACAAGACTTGTAGCAATAATGACTGCAATCACAAGAAGGACAACGACCCCTACAACAATGCCTACAGGAAATCCACCAGAACTTGTCGGTTTATCATCTGTTGGTTGAGACAATGCTGCACAGAACCTGTCATCACCACAGTCAGAAGGACATGTGTCACATTCTCCTTCATTGAAAGCACATGTTCCATCCCCACAAACAGTTTCTTCTTTCTCGACCTGCTCAACAATGCATCGTCTTTCATTCTTGCAATCTGAACTGGAACATGATTCACTTGCATCACAGACACTATCTCCTGCTTTAGGTTTCAATAATATTGAATATGTCATTTCAATATCGTCAAGTTCATCATCAATATCAGAGAGCATGTCTTCAAGCTGCGTTATATTATCTTTGACCATCTCAGCATTTTCAGGATTTACATATTTGGATAATATGTATGATCTCAAGTTGGTTGCATTGATGATCATCTCGTCAACCGTTGAGAAATTAAGATTCAAATCATTTGTTGTCGCATTGAATTCTAAAGCGTCACGAGAGTTACCGATAAGTGCCAACCGATCCGACAGTACTGAAACTTCACCGGATGACCCTTCCAATACATGGATAGTGATATTGTATCCCTGGTCGGGCAGATTAGGTGAGCTGACCCAGAGTTCCCCCTCATAATCTCCTGCAGTATCAAAATCAAACTTTAATGCAACATTTGTTGAATCGTTTATGTATAAGTTACTTGCAGGCTGGACTGCAGTGACATTACCTATCATATCATCACCTAAAAAATGGATCGATGGTATATCCATATCACGGTCACCGATATTTTTGATCATCACGACTTCCTGTGTTGTAATGCCTTTGAACATAGTTATATCAAAACTAGAATTATCAAAGTATCTGTTCGATACGAAAGCTTTAGGATTGAGGTCCACAGTGAACAGGACCGGCACATCGATAGTATTATCATTGATCTCTACATGTATGACTCGTTCATAATTCCCATTAGAAAGTCCATCTGGTGTAATAACAATAAGGATTTCAGTCGATTCGCTTGCATTGATATCAACATCAGTTTCAGACATGTTCACATCAATGTAATCCGTCTCATTCTCTTCATGGGCCGTGAGGTCATACAATTTCTGGTCCTTTATGTTTTTGACAGTTATATTGACGCTGTGATTGCCACTGGAATTGATAGTGAACCTGTCAGGGACATTGATCTCAATGAACTGGTTCGAATAGATGCCACCTATAGAGAACATGTATTCACCATAATAATTGTGTCCATATGTATCGATTGAACTGACTTTGATTGTGTAATATCCCATTGAGGTAGTATTGGTGGTCTGGTAATTTGCTTTCTGCTTGTATTCGCTCGTGTTTACAGTCGTGAGCTCTGTATTCTGCCCGGAAGGAGTAGATAATGTGAATACTGCACTTGATGCCACAACAACTGGTGGGTCACCGCGCCGGTCCTCAATCCATGCTGAAAAAGTTATGTTGTCACCTACCTCCCAGAACGGGTCAGTGCTTATCTTAAGTGTGAAACCATCAACCCTTATATTTTTCACATAAGCCTTATTGTCGCCCGTTGAATGATACACAGTGGTTGTAAGTGTATAGTTGCCGGGCGAGTCACCAGGTACATTATATACATGATATGTGTCAGTCACATTAAGCGGCAAATCAAAAGTGTTGCTTGAACCGTTATCATAGTCAATCGTCATTGTGGTGTTTATGGATATGATCTCTCCATAATAATTGTCATAGCTTATGTTTATCGGTATCTGATCCTTTAAGAAATAGCTGAAATTAGTCTCAGAACTGTCATTTATGGTCTGGTTCAGGATATAAGGGGCCGTCGTAAAATAATAGAATTCACCACCGTATCCTTCTCCTGACGAATATGCATTGAACTCAACAAAACCGTAAGGCGCACCTCGCACGAATGTATAGTTCGCGACATATGCAGATTCAGCCACATCATAGGTCATGTCTTCCTTGACAAGGATCTCGCCGGTGTAATTCCGTATAGCGAAATTGACATCACCACTTATTACATTATTTTCATCATCAAGCAGATTCAATTTGAATGTGATAGGTTCTGATACATTCCCGTATATGTATTTGCCGACAGATTCAGTAAGTACATTGACATTCACATCACCCAGCTTAAGGTACTCATAATCGTACCAAGTACTGACCTCAATCTTGTTCTTGTCATCGCATGAACCGTTTATGTAAGTTGAGGTATGTGTTGCTGTGACAATCTTGTTGGAGTCGCAGGACACATTGATATATGTGGTTGATTGTGTCTCGATTATATCCTCGATAGTGAAATGCGCATTGATTTCAGAATCGATAACAATTGTATCGCTTGGTGAATACCACGCGATATTGCCATCTATCGAAAGCCGTGCCTTATTGGTTGATGACGAGAACTCAAGGAATGTGACTGGGTGGCTTACATAATCTATATAGCAGTAACCGGTATTGTATAATGTGATCTCGACACTGTCTTCAGGATAGTCAGTATTGTAATTTTCGGTCGTAAGTTCTGTGCACAGTATATCCATAGTAACATCAAGTTCTGATTCTGATTTAGTGAGATACCCTTCAGAACTGCCATAATCATACGAGATCAGATCCGTACCTGCCATGCACTCGACATCGAGCGGTATCTCACCGCACAGGTAAAACGATTCACCGCGCGTAATCTGGTCAGGTATGGTGAATGTCTCATCCAGCGCAAATGCAGGCGATACTGATATGCCAAGGATTACTGAAATAAAGAAAACAATTGTCAATATGAATTTAGATTGTGCAATATGTCTATGGCTCATCACTATCTATTTTATTTAAGCTCTGTATATATAGGTTATTGGTATAGGTTAATTTTGATATATTTCAACTTATAAACAATTTGTTTAAATATTTTGTCGTACGTATTTAAGTTATGGTTAAAGAATTAATACCTAGTATTGTATTTTTAGGAGTCTGTGAAAAAGCAGAATTAATTAAGCAAGGCCATTTTATAAATTCACATCATAACATTATCGGTTTAAATAATAATCTTTTTTCTTATATATTCCCATTTAATCTAAAAGGACAAAAATTAATTTTCTCGTTTTATAATCCTCAAAATTTAAAAAATGCAAAAATTAAGTTGTTTGATTCTGATAATAAAAACATAATGGCAATAGATGTTGGGCTTGATAAGCTTGATAATATTGAAAATATTAATTCTAAAAAAGAAAGAATGCCTCAAGAAGGATATACTATGATGCAAATCGAAGATAATTTCCCTACAGGACATTTAATGATTTATGATATTGGTATAGATATTATTAGGATGAATCCCGAAAAAATAAAAATAGTTTTAGAACAAGATAAAGTTGAAATTCCTATTGGGATTTTAAATATCCATTATTCTAAAGCGCCTCCATTTAATGCAGAATTAATTGCTGCGATTAAATCAGACCCAGTTGCATTAAAAACTATTGTCCTTGAATTGGGATGTAAAAAATGTAATAATATATTAAAAACCTATGCGGGGTTAGATAAGAATAAAAAACTAGAATCTAATGGTACTATTTGGTTTAAAGAGTTACCAAACCAATTTAAATGCAATTGTGGATTAACAATTTTTGATTTAAAATATATACGTGAAAATCTTCATGCATTTTTATCTGTCGCAAAAACAGAAACAGAAATAAAATATTCATCAGTTAGACTGTATACAAATGATAAACTAAACAATATTATTTATCGTTTTGAGAAATTAATTAATGACGAAACAAATGAAGAAGAGATTCATAAATTTATAAAAAATGAACTTTTGATTTTACAATCATTTTCACCAAAAAAAATATTCTCAAAAATACCTATATTGACTGATTATGTTACTGATTTTTGTGTTGTTAATAATAAAAACGATTTATTATTGATTGAAATTGAAAAAGCAAATACACCCTTAATGAAAAAAGATGGTGGCATGAGATCTGAAATGGTTCATGCAATTGACCAAGTTAGAGATTGGTTACATGAAATTCGAGATAATAAACAAGCAATTTTAAAAGCTATGAAATTAAAAATAGAAAATATAAATATGATTAAGGGGGTTGTAATTCTTGGAAGAGATAAGGATTATGATAAAGAGAAACTTAGAAAATTAAAATCTAAAGATTTTGGAGAGGTTACATTTTATACATATGATGATATTCTAAATGGTTTAAAAACTACAGTTAACAATATCAATAACATTTAAAATTTGGAGATAATCATTGATTTTTTAAAAACTCTCAATATGACAGTAACCTTTATAAAAGTTTAAAAATTAAATCTAGTCAATTGATTAAGATTTCTATTTAGTTAGACAGATCAAGACCCGATGAATCGAAAGATTCAATAAAACTATGAAGGTTGATGAGATATGGCAAATTACGTAACATTTGAGACACCAAAAGACCTTGCTGAAAAGGTTTACAACGCTATTGAAGCTGTTGTTCGTTCCGGTTCCATAAGGAAAGGTACAAACGAAGTGACAAAAGCAATTGAACGAGGTACAGCAAGACTAGTAGTCATTGCAGCAGACATAACTCCAGAAGAGATCGTTATGCATCTGCCGATACTATGTAAAGAGAAAGCTGTTCCTTTCGTATTCGTACCGACAAAACAGGAACTTGGTGCTGCATGCGGAATATCAGTATCTACTGCAACTGTCGCTGTTGATGACATAGGCAAGGCAGGAAAACAAATTGAAGACATAGTGGCATCACTAAAGGGTCTTCAGAAATAGGTGAATGATTATGGCTGTAGGTGCCAAAGTTGTAAGGATTATGGGTCGACAGGGTACGAAAGGTATCTGCCGTGTTCGATGCCAAGTTACTGACGACGCAGGTCGGAACAAAGTGATCATACGAAATGTTTTAGGACCCGTACGGGTTGGCGACATCCTCATGATAAGTGAAAGTGAGATGGAGTCTGCAAGTGTGATTGAATAGGTATTGGTTGTGATATAATATGAAATGTACATACTGTGGAAAAATGATTGAAGAAGGAACAGGTAAGATTGTTGTACAGAAAGACGGACGAGTTCACAGATACTGCACTTCAAAATGTGAAAGGAACCAAAAACTCAGACCTGCACGTAAAGTTCTCTGGACAGAGACTTACCGAACTCAAGTCAAAGGCAAACAATAAGGGATTTTCCCTAATTTTTTTATTTTTTTGATATAATTTATTTTTTAAAGTCTAAAAGTATGATTTAGATTTATATTCGATTTAAAATCCAATATATGGTTGTGTTACTATGTTAGAAAGAACTTTTGTTATGGTTAAACCCGACGGAGTCCAGAGAGGTCTTGTCGGCGATATAATTACTCGTTTCGAGAAAGTCGGTCTGAAGATGGTCGGCATGAAACTGATACATGCTACTGAAAAGCAGGCAGAAGAACATTATGTCTTGACAGATGAATGGGTCGAAAAAGTGGGTAACAATACACGAGACTCCCTGACAAAGAAAGGTATTGAATGCAAAGAGACAAACGAAGAGATAGCAAAAGGCATTCATGATGGTCTTAAGAACTATCTTCGCGAGAACCCAGTTGTAGCTATGATTTTTGAAGGTTATCATGCAATTGACATAGGTCGAAAGATTGTAGGTTCAACTGAATCAAGGACTGCAGCCATAGGAACTATCCGTGGTGATTACTCATTAGATTCTTATGACTTATCAACAGATCTAAAACGTGCAGTAAGAAATGTAGTTCATGCATCCGGCGATAAGGCTGATGCAAAAAAAGAGATTGCTCTTTGGTTTGATGGTGCAGATATCTACGATTATGAAAAGCATGATTGGGATGTCATGATCAAGCACAAGAAATAAAAAATAGACAAAATCTATTTTTTCTTTTTTTATATTTTTCAAATTAACTAAAAATTAAAACAGAAATCAAATAAGACCTTTCTCTTTTTTCATCTTTTTGATATACTTGTAGACTGTCAGGATATTCACATTGTACTCCGCCGCAATTTCGCGCGCAGGGATGCCTTTTTCAGTTTTGGTCCACCAGTCCTCAAGAATCTTGTTCCATTCATCTTTATGCGAGATGCTAAGGTGCTGGTTGTATACCCGTAGTTTTTCAAACGTCTTATCGCAGAATTGGCAGTTTATCATAAAATACAATATGAACTACAATCATTATATATCTTTTGTTTTTAAAAGGACTCAAAATATAGACTTATAAATTTAGATATGCTACTATATATTCATGGATGACGCATTACAAATCTATTCCGCTGCAGCCCTTTTTTCTGGCAGGGAGACATATTTCAACAGAGTGATGACTACTCTTCTGGAAGATAAAGGATATACAGTCAAATTACCGCAGAAAGATGGTTTTGAGTTCGGAAATCTAACTGAAGCACTTGCTGATAAACTGGACCCAAAAGAGGTTTCGCAAGCAGTACAGAATATAATTTATTTTCTAGACATGGGTGTTTTTGTTGCAGAAAGTGATGTGGTTATCGCAAATCTTGACGAACCCCTTGATGAGGGTGTAGTGGTTGAGATTGTTTATGCGCGCATTTTAGGTAAATATGTAATTGGATACAGGACAGATGTACGTGCACCCTATGGTGATATTTCAGAATTGGCAGGAGGTACACATTTTTTCCCAGTCCATCAATGTGACGTTTTCATAAAGCATCCGATGTCTTGTCAAACAAAAGAATCTGCAGATGAAGAAATGTTAAGTCTAGCAGATCTAATTGATTCATATATACAGGATAAAGAACTCATAAAGCATAGGTATCATCCCAATTATGTCCTTGAAAATCCAAACTTATCAAACATTTTAAAAGGCGCAGAAATTTTATTCAAAGACATTGGTGATATCCATTCTGATACAGGTCTTGACGAGATTGTCCAAAGATATATAGAAAATAAAGATCTTCTTGAAACATTAGGGTAACCTCTTATCTTATGGACTTTCTTTAATCAGTATACAATAATTCGATTCGCACAACAATAACACATTTAAAGATAGGAAGCAAAAACAATATCATGATTTTCTCAGGTGATTCCTATGAAGCATATACGTCAACCCATCATTTCTGTCCTTGCGCACGTGGATCACGGAAAGACATCACTTCTTGATTACATACGTGGTTCTGCAGTCACTGCAAAAGAGGCAGGTGGCATAACGCAGCATATTGGTGCGACAGAGATACCGATCTCCCAGATACAGAAACTATGCAAGACCCAGATGAGCAAGCTGAATCTTGACCTCAAGTTTCCGGGACTTCTTTTCATCGACACGCCCGGTCACGCCGCATTCTCACTCTTGAGGAAACGTGGCGGCACGTTGGCAGACATAGCAATTCTCGTGGTCGACATAACAGAAGGTTTCAAGCCCCAGACTGAAGAGGCAATCACGATCCTGAAACAGTACAAGACACCTTTCATTGTAGCTGCAAACAAGGTTGACAAGCTTTCCGGATGGAAAGTCAACAAGGATTCATGTTTTAAGGATACTTACGACCAGCAGAGACCCGAAGTGAAAGAGGCCATGGACATGGGCATCTACAAGCTCATCGGTCAGTTCTATGAGAAAGGTTTTTCGGCAGACCTTTTCAACCGGGTCGAGGATTTCACGAAACAGATATCAATCGTACCAATTTCAGCGATAAATGGTGAGGGCATATCTGACCTATTAACAATCCTATCGGGCGTCACCCAGAAATACCTTGAAAAGAAACTGGAGATTGACCCTAAAGGTGAAGGTAAAGGCACGATCCTTGAAGTCAAAGAAGTCAAAGGTCTGGGCATGACAATTGATGTCATACTCTACGATGGTATCGTGCGCGCAGGAGACACATTGGTCATAGGCGACCCTGCCGGCGCAAGAGTCACAAAGGCAAAAGCACTACTCAAAACAAGACCCATGAAAGAGATAAGGATTGAAAAGCAGTTCAACTCATATCCTGAAGTGGTCGCAGCCGCAGGCGTAAAGATATCAGCATCAGACTTAGATGGTGTGATTGCAGGAGTCCCCGTAAGGGCAATCCATAATAGATCCACACTGGATGCCATAAAAATCGAAGTGAACAGAGAGATTGAGAGCATAGAGATTGAGACAGATAACGAAGGGGTCATAGTGAAGACTGACACGATTGGCAGTCTTGAGGCAATGGTCAAGGTCTTGGCAGACCTCAATGTGCCGATAAAGAAAGCAAAGATAGGTCCCATCCTAAGGAAAGAGATAATGGAACTGAAAGCGGTTGATGAGAAGTACAGGATAGTATTCGCTTTCAATGTGGACGTCATGCCCGAGGCAGAAAAAGAAGCAAGCGACAACAATACAAAGATATTCAAGAGTGATGTGATTTACCGGCTTCTTGAAGATTACGAAGAGTACCAGAAACACATTGAAGAACAGAAAAAACAGGAAGTCCTGAAAGGTGTCGTGCGTCCCGGACACATAAGGCAGGTACCGGGATACATTTTCAGGCAGTCAAAACCAGCAATTGCAGGGTTTGATATTGTGGCAGGCGTATTGACCGAGGGTGTTGCGTTAATGAAACGCGACGGCACGATCATAGGTCGGGTCAACCAGATCAAAGAGAACGGGAAAAATGTCAAAGAGTGCCGCATCGGTTCAAGGGTTGCAGTGTCGATTGACAATGCGATTGTCGGAAGAAATTTCAAGGAAGGCGATGAACTCTTCACCGTGATAACAAAAAAAGACAACCGATTACTCAAACGAAACTTAGATATCATCTCTGACAACGAAAAGAACGCCCATGAAGCAATAAGGGACATAATGACAAAAAAAGACAGGCTTTGGGACATTGGCTAACATAAACCTTACACATACTTATATATAATGCGATTGCACCAATAAAATGATAACAATGATCGAATCAAAATAAGAGGTTTTGAATATGGACAACAACGAAAAGATAGGATTTCATAAAGGCGCTCTGGACTGTCTTTTAAAAGAACGGTCAGAATTTTCAAGAATACTTTCAATTGTTGACGCGCTCATCCAGATGCACACAAAAGCATTGTCTGATGCTGGTGTTGATATCAAGGCAGAACTTGAGAAAGCTCAAGCTGCAGCACAGAATGCCGCTGCACAGAATACAGCGCAGAACACTCAGAATCCGCAAGCGAAACAAGAAGACAATTTTATGAACATTGATTCTGCAATCAAAGAGTCAAAGAACAATTTCTGATTTCTCTCTCTTTATTTTTTAATTTTTTTTAAATTTTAAATGTGTCCTTAGTTAACTATATATGCAACCTTGTCACATATTTATAATTATGACAAAAACATCTACCTCAAAACCCAAAGCTAGTGGAAATACAATTAAGAATTCTAGTTCTGTTAAAGCTAAGATTCCTGCAATAACACCTATCTCAATGGTCGATAGATTAGAGTCTAAGGATGAAACCGATTCGATCTCAAAAAGAACTAAGACAATAAGACAGATTGAAGACCGGCTTGTAAAGAATGAGAATACGCTCATACTGAGTTTGCCTTGGATCCAGACCAATATAAGAAACATAATGAAGATCATTGCAAAATATGATAGGAAAAGTGAACAATACCTTAATTCTCAGTTTGAGAAGTTCGAGATGTATTCAAAATCAATAGAGTTAGATATCGAATCAAAGATAGATGAGAATACTAATATCTTAGAAAATACATTAGATCACATCAATGAATTCATAGCCGAACAGGAAAAGTTTAAACGCCTTGAGATTGAAGGCAACATTAATGACCATAAACAGATTAATGCAGACATAAAGGTCATAAAGGAAGAGACTGAGTTATTGATCAATCAATATAAGCTTGTGGAAAAAGATATAATTGACATTAAAAAAGTGACCGAATCAGAATTTAAGGATGAGAAAACACAGATCTTGACATTCGTTAAAGAACTGAAAACAGATATAAAAAAGATTGATGAAGTATTTATTTCTGAGAAACAGAAGACTGAAAAAGCAATATTTGGAGTGATGGATCTACAGAAAAAAGAGCTCAATGAGAAGATCGAGAATAATATGGGCATATCAAAAGCGCATCAAGATAATAGCATTAGATCTTTATTGGCACAGATAGGTACACTCTCAACAACGAATAATCAGCTTGCAAGTCTTATTACCGAAAATAGAAAAGAATTTGATAATAAGATCAAAGATAGTATAACATTTTCAAAAGAACGTCAAGACAATAGTATCAGACCTTTATTGAAACAGATTGATCTGCTCTCGGGGAAAAACAATCAGCTTGTGAACATCATTGCCGAAAATAAAGACAAATACAGTAACTTGATTGAAGATAATATAAAGACCTCAAAAGAACATCAAGATAATGTTATTAGACCTTTATTGAAACAGATGGATAAACTTTCAGCAAAGGATAATCAGCTTGTAAAGCTCATTGATGAGAATAGAGCCGAATTATCAAAGAATAAATTAGAAAGTGTGAAACCGATTTTGGCAGACATCAAGGAACAATTAGATACTCTGAAAGATACACAGAAATCAAATGATTATAAAGTTATGGATTATGTGAAACTGATAGAATCCGTACAGAAATCCGAAACGAAGGGTTCGGACGATTTGATTGAACGTTTAAATGCGATAGAAGCCATACAGAACTCAAAAACAGAACAGATGGATAAACTTTCAACGAAAAACAACCATCTTGTAAAGCTCATTGATGCGAATAGAGACGAATTATCAAAGAATAAATCAGAGAGTGTGAAACCGATTTTGGCGGACATCAAGGAACAGTTGGATACTCTGAAAGATACACAGAAATCAAATGATTCAAGAACAATGGAGTATATGAACACTTTAGAATCCACACAAGCTTCAAAAGCAGATGATACTGAGTTGCTTGGTCGTATTTCTGCCCTAGAATCCACACAAGCTTCAAAAGCAGATGATACTGAGTTGCTTGGTCGTGTAAATATTCTTGAAGACTCTCAAAGATCAAATGTTGGGTTGATCAAAGAGGCAGTTAATGATATTAAAGAGGCCAGTAAAATTGATTCAAAGTCAAGAGAAGGTGAGTTGGTCTCTCTTTTAGAGGATTATAAAAAGCGCGACACTGAACGAGAGAGACGTATGACCAATATGCTTCAATGCATAGAACAGGCAGTTGAAAATATTAATCAAAAAACAACTACGTCGGATGCTAACGAAAAAAGTGTAAATGACGAACTGGACGGCATGATCTCTGAACTGAAAAGAATACAGCAGGAAAGCAATTGATCTTTGAAATTTTAATTATATTTATTTCTGTTTTCATTAAATTTTAGTAATATTAAATCGATTAATAAAATAATTAGATATATCTGAGAATCAAAGATAAAAATCAAAAAGAAGTATAAAAAAAGAAAGATTAAAAAGAGATCTATTCAAGAACTGTTCTGAAACCTACAGGGATTTTCATTCCTGCTCGCCTTATTGCTTCTTTTACAACTGCTTCATGTTTCTTGTTAGTCCTGATAGTAAGTACTGGCTGACCTTCTTTAACTCTTGAAGCCCGACCTGTAGGTTTACCGAATGGTTTTCGCATACCATCATAGAATCTATCAGCTTGTGCAACAGCTGCCTGAGCATGCTCTCTCAACACATTATGTGGGTATACACGCACCTTGATGTGATATTCAGTACCTGTCATCTTTCTCATGTATGAATTTGCAGATACACGGAATGCCTCAATAGCATTATGCCTTATCTGAACATCTTTTGTAGGCACTAAAGAATATGTAAGATCGAATTCACCTGTAGTCTGACCCATATTGAATTTATTTACTTTAACTCCTGGGATACCTTTAATGAAGTTCTTTTTGTGTACTTTTTTTGCAGATCTAGTATAAGGTCTTTTATCAAGTTTTCTGTCAATTCTTGCAGGTCTGAGTCCCATATTTGATTCACCATCATATAAATATAGAAGATAAGAGCTATACTCTTTTCTTTTTACTATACGATATTGAATAAAAACCTTTTTAAAGCTTTCTTATTTTTTGCTAGATATCAGAAGCACAATAAGACATTATATGATATGTATTATCCGATGTATCATATATTATTCAGATGTTATATTCATCAATATTATCCAGATAAACATATAAAATTAAATAAATCTTGAGTACTATGGATAAGCAAAAAAAGACAGGATATTGCAATTTTTTGAAAACTACTCTTTTGATACTACAGCACCCAAAGAAAAACAACATCAAGTAAAACAATATCTTTTGGAGTTAGAAAAAAAGATTGTTGATTACCAAAAAGACAATGTTGGATTAGGTTGTACTATAATTCTTGATAAACATTTTTTTAAACAAGCGTATAATCCTTCATTAGATATATCTGAAATTTATGGTGCTATGATTAAACGGATGCGTAAAACTTCAAGAGCAGATATCATAATCAAAAGCGGTAACTATGAATTATATATACCTAATAATTCTCGTTTAAACCATGCACTCTCAATAAAAAAGAAAAAACTTTTTGGTGGACTAGATACAACTGAGTTTGACAATCCATATACTGCAGGAAAAGAATTTGCGGAAACAGTTGGTATAAATATGTTCAGAGGATATAATGTTCCCTCAATTTTCGAAATCATAAAAATGTTTAAAAATTAAATATTTTTTAAAACTCATCTAGCCTCATGCTTTATCCCATGAGTTATGGGCTTGCACACAATCTCTTGTATTGCAAAATCAAAGAAAGAGCTTGAATATGCAGGTCTGACAACCAGGCAGGTATCAGCCCCATGACCCGAACCAGACAACACAAGAACTTTATCAACCGGCGCAACAGCCCCACAATCGCATGCCATGACCGCAATCTCAACACACACCTTGAACCCTTCACCTGAAAGCTTCAGTGCATCACCTATCAACAGTGCAGGTCCTGCAGTGTTCCATCTTGACTTGACAGCGCGTTCAATCCCGCTGAATGCATGTATACTCTGGACATATTTAAGCCCAAGCTTATCATACTTACCTTTATTTTTTGTCCATTCTCCATCAGGCGCAGAATATTTTGATCCTGCATTAAGTACGACAGGGACAACATCAACACCATCAGTATCCTTGAAAGCATCATAGACCTTAAGACCTGTATCTC
This sequence comes from Candidatus Nanohaloarchaea archaeon, assembly GCA_030671745.1. Taxonomy (GTDB): domain Archaea; phylum EX4484-52; class EX4484-52; order EX4484-52; family GLR71; genus GLR71. Next base: position 3,121 of record DAOVHT010000008.1, on the reverse strand, counting down.
CTGATGAAGTTGCCACAACAACTTTGGTGATGTCACCTTCTGCAACCCTTTCAACAGCAAGAGAAATGGCCTTGTCAGTGTTTGAGATACCGGTCTTCAAGAAATAAGTAATGTTTTTAGTCTGAAACTCCGCCATGATGATCACTCTGCAAAAGGCATATGCTCGACTTCAACACCGACTTCCTTGAAATAATCCATCGCGCTCTGGTCTGCGTATTCATTAGCATAATACACTTTCTTTATCTTTGCATTGATTATCATCTTAGCGCAAATGATACAAGGTGAATGAGTACAGAAAAGGACAGCATCCTCAGTTGACGCGCCGTTGAGTGATGCCTGGATTATTGCGTTCTGCTCAGCATGTACAGCTCGGCAGAGCTCATGTTTCTGCCCGGACGGCACATTATGTTCCTTTCGGTAACAGCCTATGTCAAGGCAGTGATCGAGACCTCGTGGTGCACCATTGTATCCAGTGGACACGATATGCTTATTCTTCACGATGACCGCCCCGACATTATTTCTGAAGGATGTAGATCTTTCACCGACCACATGCGCAATCTTCATAACATATTCTTCCAGTGGCACTCTTTCAATTCCACCCATAAGAAAACCTACTTGTAATGGTCTGAAAAGATATTTAAATTGTTGTATTGATGATTGAGAATTAGTTAATAAAAATAGTTAAAAAAAATAAAAAAAGAATTGGGGTTGGATTAACCTTTCCACCATTTCTTTGTCTTCTCAGCTTCTTCCTTTTTCTTCTTGTCGTAGGCAGCCCAGTCTTTCTTAAGAAGCCCGGCTGACTCTTTGACTGCAGCATTTGTATTGCTAGCTCCTGCAGTATTGCCCACACCGACAATCAAGATATTTTTATGCTTAGACTTCTTGACATAATGCTTTATCTTGTCTCTTACCGGTCCGAGAGAGTCATATATATCTTTCTTCATAGGGATTGATGCCTCAACCATACCCTGCTTGACAATGATAGCGTCCACATTGACTTTCTTGTCAGTTATGGTCTCCTCAATCTTGAATCTCTGGACGCCGACACCGCCCATAGGCACGCCGACACCTTCAGATACTGTACCTGTCTTCTCTCCTTCCATCTTGGCAGCAGCATCAACAGCGATTATGTAGTCAATCTTGTGTTTGGTGATGACCTGCTTGACAGCCTCACCCTGCTGACCTAATCGTGATTCAGGACCTTTAGATTTCATCACAAATACTTTCTTGCCCTCGATCTTCTCTTCACTGACGACAACATCTTTGACGATTTCAGTACCTACCTTGGTCTTGAATGATGCAGCGACTAATGGTCCGATAGTGTCACCGATAGGGATACCGTTTGCAAGCGCTCGGGTAGCCTTGACCTGTGCCTTTGCGATCTTCATGAGCATAGGGAGCTGCATCTGCAGTATCATTGCAAACTGTAGATTGTTTGTCTTCTTGCTCATCACAATGAAATGACTGACAATCTTGAATATCTGTCTTGCACCGAGTGCACCTTTCATGCCCATCATGACAGCTGGCAGATCATTTGTTTTCATCTTAGGGTCAATCTCAAGTGCAAACTCTTCAAATTTACGTTCACTTTCGTTCAACAGGAAATCTAATTTATTGATGATTCCGGACGGATCAAGATTGACTGGTTCAGTTATGAAGAAGTCCATGAAACCATTCAATTTTTCTTTCATCTCTTTTGTAGGTTTAGAACTGATACGTTTGAGGACGATAGCCTCTGACTTTTTAGCGTACCCTTCAAGCTTCTTCAGGTCTGTCTCCAGTTTGTACATCATCTGCCACATGTAAAGCTTCGGTCCGAATATGAACAGAAGTACAAAGAACAGAAATGACCACATATCTCCTTGCATCAACATAATTTTCACCTTATAATTAATTGTAATAAAAAATGACTATCAACCTTTATATAGGTAAAGGATTCTCATACCAGTTAACAATTCACAACCCCGTAGGCTTATCGATGAACACAGTCTCAACCTTGAACTTATCTTTTACAACTTTTGAAAGTGCGCGAACACCCAGAGTCTCAGTTGCATAATGCCCTGCAGATATCATGTTCATCCCCGCATCTTTTGCGATAAGGTATGTAATATGACCGTTTTCACCGGTGACAAGACAGTCGATGTCAGAGATCATCGCAGGCAGGATATCATATTGTGCACCGCCGGATACGAATGCAACGGTCTTAATCTTTTTCTTTCCGAAACCAAAGACAGAACATTTAGTATTCAAGCGACTATCAATATCTTTCACGAATACATCAACATCAACAGGATTCTTGAACTCGCCCCAGAAACCATGACTGAACTTACCTTTGACCGATACATCAAACATCCGACAAAGCTCGATATTGTTGCCCACATCAGGATGAACATCAAGCGGTATGTGCGCACCATACAACGAGACATCACTCTCAACAAGAACTTTAATTATTTTTTTCAGATGCCGAACGATAGGAAATAATAATACCTTACTCAGAAACCCATGATGAACAACCAGCATGTCAGCGCCTTCAGACCGTGCCGCAGAAATAGTATCGACTGACGAATCTACAGCAAAAGCAATTTTAGTGACATCATCTTTACCTTCAAACAGAAGCCCATTTACAAGGTACTTATCCTCAACATCATCAATCTTAAGATACTTATTAAGGAACCCGACAATCTCATTTCTTTGTGCCATATACATATATTGATTTTATCTCTTATATTGTTTATTGTCAGCACCATCTTCCCGAGGATAGAAATATTTATAATATTATAGTTGATATTATTCCGATGGAATCCAAAGAATACAACTGGGTAGATGGTCTTAAACAGATGCCAGAATTAGCAAAAGGAGAAAATACAAAAAGTGCAAATCATTTCGTATTCACAGTGAAAGACGAAGCATTTCTTGAATGCATATTTAATAGTGGTATAACAGACGTATTAAAAAAGAACCATGATTTTTATGTATCAAAGAAGGACAAAAAAGGTAGCAAATATATACCTGCTTGTATTTCAGAACTATTAAATGATATATTTTTGCATCCACATCAAGTATCAATTATATATGAGGATGAAACTCTTATTGAAGAATACCGCACAGAATTAGAAGG
>DAOVHT010000017.1 GCA_030671745.1 Candidatus Nanohaloarchaea archaeon | reverse complement strand
GATACTTTCAATATGTCGCTAGTCTCCATAAATGGTACATCAAGTCTATGGTTCTTTAATTATTCGGGAAATATGTCTGATTTTATCAATTATACGGATGGTAATGTGTCTCTCAACATATCTAATTATACAGGTACGACTGTTGCGCGTGGAACATATAACATGACAATCTCGTCACAGGACAATACCGGTGTGATTGGGGTATACAGCAGCAGTTTTAAGATATATACGAATCTGGTTATCGGTTTCACCCCGGGTTCTACAAAGTATTATCAGGGGTCTACTGGGATGGTATATTATACTGTGACGGATACTAATGGTGTGGGTATTTCAGATGCTAATGTCACGATATACCTTAAGGATCCGAATGGTTATGTTACATATCTGGAGAATTTCATGACTGATTCAACCGGGCAGGTGTCACCTGTGCCGACATTTGCCATATCTAATGATGCAATAGTGGGTATCTATAATTTTACTGCGGAAATGACTTATTATGATACTGTCTTGGAGACGGATGTGACATTTGTCGATAATTCAACATTTACGTTACAATCGGGAAGTTCGGGTGGCGGTGGCGGTCTTACTGCAGATATTGATACGGGCGTGCTATGGTATCCAGATAATGTTATGCGTTTTGAGATGTGGTTCTCTTATGCAGGCAATGTCACTGAACCGGATAACATGACACTTTTCGTATATGACCCTGCAGAAAATCTGTATTTTAATGTAACATTAAATGATACAAATAATACTGCGCCTGGACTTTATCATTATAAATTTGCAATGCCTATGAGTTCTGCATCCGGGTATTATTATGCGATCCTTACTGCGTCAAAAGAGGGTTTTGTAAGTCAGAAAGTGAAACCGTTCAGAGTATCTAAAGGAGGACCGTACGATGTCCGGGTGATGCTGATACCACCTTATGAGGTTGAACGTCAGGATTATGTTAATTTCAATCTATACATTGAAAATATGGGTGAGGTCACACAGGATGTATATCTTGATTATTGGGTGTCTTACGGGAATGAGACATATTATTATAATAGTGAGGCCGTGCTTACTCCTGCCGGCGTAAATGTTACCATTACGCGAAGTGCATACATATTTTCAAATCAGCCATTAGGTATCACTACACTTAATGTCATGGCAACATATGATAGTGTCCAGGCACCCATAATCTCAAATGTCACTTTTGAAGTGATTGAAGATGATATTGTGATTCCGCCACCACCAGAGATTCCGGATATACCACCGTCATTACCGTCTGGTTGGCCTGAGATACCAGACAATATAGGCGGTGACAGCAGTCTTCAGCCTAATCCTGAATTTGAATATGAATACAGCATCAATATAGAGACATATAATAAAGAGATAAATATTGTTAAAGGATGGACTGACATAAGTGGTATACGCATAAGGAATGATGGTTGGGGTGCACTTACTAACATCACTCTTGAACTGACGGGCATACCCACTTCATGGTTCAATATAACGCCTAACATGTATGAGAAGATACCGTCCGGGAACAGTACCTTATTCCTTATAGAATACAGTGTTCCAAAGGATGCTGAATCGGGCGTGTATCCATTTGATCTCATTGCAACATCCAATGAGATATCATCCAGTAAGATGGGGCGTCTTATCGTGTTTACGTCTATTGAAGAATTGATCAGACAGGATATAGTCAATCTGAAGATTGAACTGAACAAGATTGAGGAAGATATCTATTTCTCTCAAAGCATAGGGAAAGATGTCGCAAAGATATGGAATGTGGTTGATCAGGCATGGTCCGAACTTGTCCTTGCTGAAGAGAATGTAGATGAAAAATTATTTGATGATGCACTTCAGAACATACAGGTGGTTTCGGGACTTGTAAAAAGAGCTAAGATGCTCCTTGAGACATCATCAAAGATTGAAGATCTTGGTGATGAAGAAAGTATATGGATAACTGCGTTGAAAGCATTAGTCGTTATGGGGGCAATTGCGCTGATCAGTGTGTGGTGGATACGTAAAAAGGATAAGTTCAAACTTAAGAAGTCATTGAAGAAATTCAAGAAAAAGACATTGAGCAAAGAAGAGATTGAGATACGTCAAAAAGATTTCACTCATGATAAGACTAAAATCCAAAGAGTGTTGAAGCTTTTAGAAAGCGAGTTCAAAGATGGAACAATAAACAAAGATGCGTATGACGAACTGAAGAATATCAACGATAAAAAGTTGTCAACAATAGATAAGAAAATCAAAAGATTAGGCGGACATAAGGGAAGCAAATAATTTTTATCTTTTACATAAATCAACAATCGCTAACTTTTTTCTCATTTCAGTCCTGTATTCTCTTTTTTCAAAAAACATGATCACGAATATAAGACACATAAAGATAGTCAATATCACTATGCTTATAGTATGATTGATCAGATCATTTATTGTGTGGTAGATGGCGCCATCTGAGGTGGTGCATAATGTTTTTCCGTTCTGCATGGCAAAAGAATATTCAATTGAGGACATGCCTCCGAAATCATTGCATATGTCAGAATGTATGGATTCATGAAAATAAGTCTGTGTAGAATTGATGAACATGAACATGATAAGTATTATAAGTATCTCTTTAGAAAATTGTTTCATAAGTATCTTTTAATAGTATGATGCTTAAATATGTGTATGTTTTTTGGATTGTGATGTCTGATGGGTATAAAATATTTTAAAAAACAATTCTGCTTGGCGAGCCTTATCATTTATGTCAGTCTTATCATCTGTTTCTTCGCATCTATGGATCCGGTTTCTGCAAAAGAACTTCAGGTGGGTGTGTCGCCATTAATGCTTGATCTCGGGACTGTGACAAAAGGAGAAAGTGTGGTGGGGTCATTCTTTATTGTGACGTCGTCACAAGATGAGATCATTGTTAAATTAAAGTCATCACGTTCAAATTTTGATTTCTTTAAAAAACCTGCAAATATAGATATTGTAAACTCTGTGTCTGAAGAGGATAGTTCCGGGTGGGTTTATTTTCCTGAGAATCCGTATGTCCTTAAAGCAGCAGATGATACATTAAATACCAAAAGTGGAACAATCTCTGATTGGAAAAATGTGAATTTTGTATTGAACGTGCCTGATGATGCGGAGTCATGCTATCATGCATTTAAGATTGAACCGACACCATACACAACAAAAGAAGAAGGTTCTTCTGTGACTATCATTGCAATGGTGGCGATTACTGTTAAATTTCAGGTGGACGGTGAATGTGCTGTTGAGGGCAATATATTAGATATCATGCAGGACATTTCAAGTGATTATGTTGACCTAGGGGTTTATTTTAAGAATGTCGGTACTGCAACTTTTTCAGCGCAGAGTCCTGAAGTGATGATTCTTTATGAAAATGGTACGTTGCTTGATAAGCAACGATCTGGGTCTGTGTCTATAATTCCAGGTGATATCGGTGTGTTGAATGCACGGTTTGATCCGAAAAAGATTGTTCCTGGGAACTATCTTGTAAATTCTACAGTAATTTATGGTGCGAATACAACATCCAAACAAGTACCGCTCATAATTGAAAAACCAGAAGTGGTAAAAGTATCTGCAGTTGTTCCAAAGGCATCTGATGGCATGAATGATACTCGTTGGATATTGTTGTTTTTGATAATTATGATATTGGTTGGGGCTTATAAATTCTATAAAGCTGAGGATAGAAGGTAGAAGATAAATCCATAATTTTTATTGATTTTTATTCTGTCTTTTATTCAGTGGCGATATGGGCTCTTGAGAGCAATTTTTATGAACTTATATAAGTACTTAAAACTAATATTATTTTGTGTTCTCTATGAAAAAACAGTCAAAAAAACAAAAAAAATCAAATTTAATTAAATCTGTACCCGTAATTATGGTTGTTGCAGTGATTATTGCTTTATCTGCTATTGTTTTTTATATGCCCTCATTTGAATCTGACAGTCCTGTCCAGAATCATACAGTGATTTATGAGGAAGGTATGTTTTACACCTACGAAATCAATAAGTATCCGACATCTGTAGAGATAAGTGATATTACTGAACGGAATCTGTCTGTCGGTTTTTCACTCGAGACATCAAGCCTTAATTTTGGCGTGGTTCCTACTGGTGGAAACATGGGTAAGAGGTTTTTGACCCTAAAGAATACGCAGGATAGTAAAGCAAAGATGTTGTTTGTTGTATATGGTGACATTTCGCCTATGATAAAATTTAATGATAATGAGTTTTATCTTCTGCCTGAGGTCCTTAAAGATATAGAGATTGTGCTGGAGACAAAACAGGATACAATGGTCGGAAATTATTCTGGTGAGATTAATCTTGTTGTCAAAAGATCAAAATATGAATTTTTAGAATGGTTATTATGAAAGGTGTAGTTGATGCTTAAAGATAAATATTATTCATTCGGTGTCTTATCTGTGATCTTATTATTTATGTCTCTTGTATCTATGTCATTATTGTCCGTATCTTCTGTATATGGTACTGCTGTAAATGTCAATGTGGCCGAACATTTAGGAACTATCTCAAAAGAGATTGATTGCTGTGCATTAGATGACAAGGTCATGACTGCAAGTTTTGATGTTTTTAATTCAGGAAGCATTGCATATGCTGCGCGTGTAAGGGTTGATATGTTTGATGACGAAAATGATGCGAAAATAACATCTATCTGGAGCGAGGGTCTAGAACTTAATCCCGGGCAGAGAGACAGCATCAGTCTTTATTGGTATGAACCGTCGGATACGACACGGACTGCAAAAGTAAGACTTTATAGAGGGTATGATATTTTAAATCTTGAAGATATCACTTGGGTATTCAATGGGTCTGGGTTATCTGAAAATTCAGAGAGTTTGGTCGGGTCTGATAAATTGGGAGGGACCATTAATTTTGAGGATGTCCGTGTGCATGATGACACTATCAAATTTAAGATGACTGCTGATGACGATATCGGAAAAATAATAGTCTATCCAATACGATATAAAGATGGATGGATCTTTGAACAGACTGTTGTTGTTGATGTCATTGCAGATAAACCACAAACTGCGTATGTCAATTATGATACAGAATTATTTTATGAGAATGAGATAAAATTGATTGCCGTAAGTTCTGATGGCAGATATTACGGTGAACAGATGGTGTTACTTAAGAGAGAGTCGGGCATCAGGAAATGGTTGAATCTTTTTGTTGATATGTTTAATATATGATAAAGGGAATTTAAGGAGATTTGTATGAGATTAGGAGGATGTATATTTTTAATTTTCATGTCCTTGTTATCTCTCGGAAATTGTGTGTCTGCAGTGCCTGCATTGAATGATCTGTCTGTTTCTGATCCAGAGATCTGGCTTGGCGATACTGAAATAATATTTGTTAACTGTACTGATGATAATTATACTATCTCTGATGTCTCTGCTGACATAAGTACTTCTAGTGCACTGTTCCCTGGCAATTCATTTTTATTGGATGCAGATGGTATCTATTACCTGCCGATATCTACGTCTGCACAATCCAATTTCAATAAGGTGGGTATCTTTGATGTGACTGTATATTGCCAGAATGAAAACGGTGATTCTGTAAATTCGTCCATATCATTCACGGTTTCAAATCTAAGTATTGAGATCAGCAGTATGTCGTCTTCTGTATATATTGGGGATATAGCGGAGATTAATCTTTTTGTCAAGAAAGATGGAAGTTCAATAAGTCCGATAAGTTCTAATGTAATTGATCTTGAGGTGTCTGTAGATGGAGTGGCTCTATCTTTATTACCACAACCATATTATGATTCTGAGAAAGGGTGGGTGTTAAGATATGCTACTGATACCTTTGCAGTCGGAACTCATACATTTTCGATTGTCGCAAATTATTCGGGCAGTGTGGTTGAAGCAACTAAAGATGTAAGTGTATATGATTCGGTTGATTTCTCAATTGTGGATGTTGATGCTTCATGGATGTCAACAGACGATACTGTTACTGTTTCTGTGAAGGCAACTGAGTATGGTAATCCTATAGTCGTCGATGAAAGTCAGATATCTGTACGTATCGGTTCTACAACAGTAAGCAGTTTTGAGATATTGGCTTCTTCAGCAAGTGATGCGTATGACATAATATTTACGGCACCATCATTGTCTTCGGGGGAACACACACTTAAAGTATATCTTGATTATGGGAATGAGTCATTATATGATTCTGAGAATGTCATCTACGTAATACCTGTATCAGGAGTCATATTTATCGAGACAGATAATACGCATGCAGTTGACCTAAAGTTTAAGTCAGATGACATAACCAAAGATGTGCGTACAGATAATAAAGGGAAATATCTGTTCTCTTTCCCTCCTGATGATTATGATATAGAGATTGAAGACAGTTTTTTTACGCTTGATATATATGATGTGGAAATTGATGAGTTTGATGATGCGATAAAATATCAATATCTTCCAACTTCGTGTGTGGTCGGCATCTCAGGTGTCGGTATTTCTTATTATGGTATTGCATCTGAACTGGATCATGATTCAGTCAGTCTGAAATTGAAGTATAATTCAGGGATCAATGATATCTCTTCGATTGAGACATATGTATGCACTGATTGGGATACTGGAAACAAGAAATGTATCTCTGAATGGAATGTCATCGATTCTGAGATTGATAGTTTGAGGAAGACGGCAACAATCAGTGATGCTGTGCTTAATGCGGCATATATAATCGGGAATATTGATTCATTGAATGTTGCGGGGACCATTGAAAAAGAGATATATAATATCAATGAGGATATAAAAATAACAGGTCTTAGTCAGGACAGTGCAAAAAATGTGATTTCAGGCGTAACATTTGATGCATACATTGACGGTACTTCTATTTCTGCTTCAGAAGTATCTGATTCAAAAGGATTGTTCTCATTCAGCATTTCAAATCCTAAGGTTGAAGGTAATTATACGCTTATCATAAATGCGTCTAAAGATCCGTTTATCTCATCACAAAAAACAATTGATTTTGAAGTATTGAAGAGAAAAGATGTGGCCATTGTAGGTCCGGATACGATCCGTATGTATCCGGGTGATTCGTCTGAGGTTGAATTTTTAGTGATAAATACAGGCGAATCTGTCCTGTCAAATCTATCTTTATCATTGAATGGGGTATCATCCAATTATTATCAGATGATATATCCTGATAATATCTTGAACCTGGGAGAATCTGAGGAGATATCTGTGGTGGTCTATTTTGATATACCTCTCAATGCGTCAAAAGAGATGATAAGTTCATCATTTGAATTATCGGGTTCCGGTATCTCTAAAAAACAGAATTTTGTCATGAATGTACTTGCGCCAAAAAATGATAGTTTGGCTGCGGTTGCATCGTCTTCGTCAGAATCATCAATGTCTGATAATTCTGAAAAGTTTTTTTCATTGGATAGATTATCACCGTTTGGCATGCCTACGGGGAATTCAATAGCACTCTTGGCGTCAGGTGAGGCCATATCGGTTTTCTTATTTGCGATGTTAAGTTTTTCAACAGCATTCTTATTTCGAAAACGAAGATTGACAAATGTATACAGCAATAAATTAAGGGATAGCAATAGGTTGCTTATATTTGAGATCAGGAAGCATATGTTTAAGGTGAAAAACCAAGATAAAGATGTTTCTAATCCTTCTAATCCTAAGTGTGGGTTCAAAAGGTCTGAACAACCTAAAAGGGATACAAAGAATTCAATAAGTGATATCTCAACAAGATTAGAGAGGGCTATTATAGCGTCTTGTCCTTTAGATAAGAAGACCGTTTCGGGATCAGATACAAAGCAAGATAAGAGATCAGATCTAAGATTGGATATGATCTCAGATATATATGACAATCTGAACAACGACGGTGATGAAAAAATCGGTTGCAATGATCCTGAAGAGTCAAAAGATATCGAGGCATCTTCTGATACGGCGGATGCAGATGAATCAGAGACGAAGGTGTTTTAAAATTGAAGGAAAAAGATATCTTATTTTTTTGATGCTGGTATCTGTTTTTTTGTTACCGTTGATCTATTCGCTTCAGCAGAATTTTATGATCAATGGTAATTTTACATCGGGCAGTTCTTCAGGATGGTCTTACTCTGAAGATGATTCTTTTGGTGTTGCAACATCTAATTTTAATGTGTCCGGTGGTGATGATGATCCCGGTGTCTGGTATTTTGAAGTCAATGATAGTCTGTCTGATACAGGCTATAATGTTACCGGCAACCTGACCAATGATGGCGGGGTGTGGTTAAATCCTGGTACTGTCGTTTCTGTTATGGTGCCTTTTTCTTATAGGCAGACCTGGACTAGTTTTGCACCCACAGTGAATCTTATCAAGGTATCTCTGGTAAAACCTGACAGTTCCGAAGTCATTCTTTTCTCGCGTTCGTCAACAGTCGATGATGTTTCATATACGTCAGAGTCAATTGATGTCGGCATAAATAATTTTTCTGATAGTGGGTTGTATAGATTAAAACTGTATAATTATGTTGAGACGTCAGTTTCTGATGCGCAGATGATTCGGAATTTTTGGGATGATATCGATCTTGTGGTGGTCTATCAGGATGAGGTATCTCCTGTAATCACGGTGCAGTCGCCTTTGAATGAATCGTATGATGCTGATTCAGTGTGGGCGAACTTGACATTGGATGAGGAAGGGTCATGGTGCGGTTATTCGCTTGATGGTGCGGTGAATGTCACTATGTCAAATACATCCGGCAACTGGAACAGTCTTGTTGAAGGATTGTCTTTCGGTGCACATAACATTACTTTCTCATGCAATGATACATCAGGTAACATGAATTCATCTGCTGTCATTGTAGATTTTAGTGTCGATACGACATATCCTCAATATTTCTATAATAGTACAAATTCTACAGAGATTGGAAGTAATGTTCTTTTCAGTCTATACTGGACTGACAATTCACTTTTCGGGTACATATTTTCGTTTGATAATGGTACCGGTACATTTGGAAATGATACTATTTCTGGTATGTCTGGCATTTCTTTCTGGTCAAATGTAAGCAAGTGGATCAATTCAACTGTCGGTGCACTTATACAGTGGCAGATATATGCTAATGATACGGCGGGAAATATGAATGCATCTGAGATCTATAGTTTTTATACTGTTGATTCAACAGCTCCTGTGATTACGGTGCAGTCGCCTTTGAATGAATCGTATGATGCTGATTCTCTTTGGGCGAACTTGACATTGGATGAGGAAGGGTCATGGTGCGGTTATTCGCTTGACGGCGCGGTGAATGTCACTATGTCAAATACATCCGGCAACTGGAACAGTCTTGTTGAAGGGTTGTCTTTCGGTGCACATAACATTACGTTCTCATGCAATGATACATCCGGCAACATGAATTCATCTGTAGGCATTGTATATTTTACTGTGGATACAGTAGACCCTGCATTGTATGTCTACTCGCCGGATAATATCACATATACTGCTAAACTGATAGATCTGTCTGTGGGTGCGGATGAGGCTATAGATACGTGGCAATACAGTCTTAACGGTGGGACAAATGTGACATTTTCGCCTAACACGACAATAATTGCGCTGGCCGGTGTCAATAACATAACGGTCTATGCTAATGATACTGCGGGAAACATGAACAGCACTATGGTCTACTTTTCACTCAACACGACGCTTGAGGTTGAACTTGTGGAGCCAAGCACGGTGTTTGTCACGAATATCATAAAAGATACGCAATTCATCATAAATGCGACAGTTGTATGCAGGGAAGGTGATTGCGGGGATGTGTCTGCTACGGTGCGCTATAATAAGACATCATCTGACCCGGATACACCTGTCAATATAACCGCAGGGGCTGAACCATTCTTTGTTGATGAAGCGTTGCCATCATCTACAAAATCTTGTGCTACAAATCCATTGTCTGAGAATGAATATTGCAATGTGTCCTGGGTCATTAATGCGACGAATTCGGGTCTTGATCAATGGAAATTTGATGTCAATTTCAGTTCGGATACGGGTTGGGCCACTATCAATAATACATTATTTTCTGAGATTTCGGTGGTACCTTGTGTTGTTGATCTTACTGTCGCATGGATATCTATTGATTTCGACAATCCTCTGGTGCCTAACACATATCAGAATCCTGCACTGGGCAATGATGGTGGGCTTTATAACATTACAATAAATGATGGCAGTTGCAATACGGATGTCTATATCAAAGGTACAGATATGGTGGGTAATGAGACCAATCATATCCTTGGTGCGGGGAACCTTACATGGAGCAACAGCTCTAATTCGTATGGCACTTCATATAACATGACTGAAACATATGCGCCATTAAAGATTGATGTGTTGCCCGCGACTAATATTACGACATGGTACTGGATGAATATACCGCCGATATTTGCGGAATATTATAATGGGACTGTATATATACAGGGGGTCAAGAATGGTAATCCGCAGCCGTGATTTTATTATTTTTGCAATATTTTTTGTGTTTATGTTAGTGGAACCTGTGTGCGCATTTAATCTTGGTACTTTACAGAAAACTGCAAGCCATAATGTGACTTCAGGGGATACTGTTCAATTTGATATCTTATTCTGGAATGCTGATGATTCCGGTTATAGTCTGGAACTGGAAAATGTGGATGTACCTAAAGACTGGGTTGTCATTTCAGATCCAGCTGTGTTTCATCTTGATGATAATTATTCAGGTAAAGCAGAACATATGTATATTCCTCGGCTTAAGAGAACTGTGAGTGCGCCTTTAGTGAATGTCTATGTCTCTGTCCCAAAATCAGCACAATCGGGTAAGTATACCATTGCTTTGAAAGCTGTGGCTGGTGCAGGTGATACAGTATCCGGTTTTTCTTTAAGACAGGAACGTATGTTCTTTTTTGATGTCTATGTGGCAAAAGATTTATATCCGGAGGCACACAATGATGAAATAGGACCTAAAACAGTTTCTATAGACATAAGTCCTATCATCAACCATCAGATAAAGGATGTGCGGTCTACAGAGTCTGAAAGAGAGATGAATGTCTTCCAACATATGAGGATTGTTATACTTTTGTTGATTGTTATAGTTGTTTTAGTGGTTGCACGGAGGATATATGAATATGATTGACAAGAAATATTTAATTTTTTTATTCAGTATTGTTGGTCTTCTTATCATAATTCAGCTGCAGCCAGCGATTGTTGGATCATCTATAACGGGTAACATATTATTGAGCGAGATAAATGTCTCCATAAACGCCTTTGATAATGGTCGGATCAGTTATTTTAATCATTCTGATAGAATTTTACAGTATACAAAGCTAGAGATTGATGCTGAATTCTTAAATACGGGGAGTACTTCATATACAAAAAATTCGTTATTGCAGATTGGCACTTATGATGATAATATGACTGTTATTGCAAATCGTACCGGATTTACAATGTATATGAAACCCGGGGATAGAAGTTTTGATACATTTAAGTATACACCCTTATATTATGGTTTTTATTGGTTGCATCTGACTGTGTCTTATGGGAATAAAACCGCTGATGCATGGGGTACGGTCTATGTTGATCCATATTATATCATAGTGATCCCACCTAATGTTACTGAGGGGGATGAACCTGGTGGTCCACTTGATGCGGAAGATACAACAGGTGGTTCCGGGGATGGTTCTGGTATAGGCGCGGGTGGAGATGATGTAGATTTATCTGCATTATTGGATTCGGGTATATATGATACTGGTCGGATATTGGTTACACTTTCACATCCTGATAAGATATATGTCAGACCTGGGCAATCTTCTGTTGTCTATGTCATTGTCAATAATACAGGGACCATGACTCTTAGGCGTATGATGCTTTTACCGCGTATTATCGGTGATATCAAGATTGAGGCACAACCTATGAATATACAGACATTGAAAAGCGGGCAATCTGCAATCTTTATGATCACGCTTGATGTGCCGTACGATATCGATAACCGTACATACCCATTGGATTTTAAAGTTCTTTTTGATAAAGATAGTAGGGCCGGACACATTGATGTTGCTGTGGGACCTGTATCTTCCGAAGAGGATCTTTTGAATACTATACTGAATTATAGGTATATAATAACACGACTAACGGGTGAGAGTGATAAACTTTATTTTGATGGAAAAGATACAGCACTTCTTGAAGAATATATATCTGATGCTGATTCGGATCTGGTGATTGCAAAAGACAATTATGATCTGGGTGATTATGACCCTGTGCGCACATATCTTAAGAAAACACGAGTTCATCTTGAGGATGCTGTCCTTGAACTTGCAAGTTTAAGAAAACCAGACATATCCGTCTTGTTTGCGACTAATGTCTGGTTCTTGATAGTGTTGATGATCATGATAAGTATAGTGATGGCTGAGGTCTATGTGCATAAACGAAAGCATAAAAAAGTGATTAAAGATGAAGGCGAGGATATAGTTTAGGGTTTTCTTTTAATTATTATATCTATTGTCTGTTTTATTTTTCTACTGATTGGTTTATCTTATCTGTATCCCGTAGCATATCTAATTAGTGTGTTCTTATCTCTTGTATTTGTCATTATTGTTTTATGTCTTATATTTTAGGATACATCTAATTATTTTTTTTGGATATAAAAACCTAAGATGCGGTAATTAAGTATTGTTAAATGTTTCTTGTTTTGGGTGGGCTATATTGTCTGTTTGGAGGAAAGATGAATAATAAGTTAAATAATACTGTATCTGTTATGTCTTGAATAAAAAGTTGAATAAAAAGAAGAAGTGTAAAAAAAATAAAAAAGAACCTGACGGGGTTTCAGGTTCATCTATCGCCGTAATTAAGCATATGTCGCAACGATTGTCATTGTTCCTGCTGTTGTATCTCCTGCAGGGATTCCTTGAGGCACTGATGCGTATATGCTTATTGCGTCTTCTGTTCCAGGTATAAGGACATTGTTTATTAGATATTCTCTATTATCACATGCAGGTAATGTACTTGTATAATCATTTTTGTATATGTATATCTTGTCGCAGGTACTTGCTGTTGCAACACAGTATCCGTTAAGTGGACCAGAATCACATTCAAAGGATCCCCAACCTGTATCTGATGCAAGACCTGTACATTCATATCCTGCGGATACATCACGATTCAAGTCTGTATCATTTTCTGATACAGTATTTATTGTAAATACCGTGCCACTATTATTACATAATCCATCTGTACCGTTCTCAACTTTCCAGAGATATTCGTTCCCTGTTGAATTTCTGTACCAGCCGTGAGCAAAAGCAGTTGTTGCTGCGTCAATACCTAAAGTCTCTTCAGTAAGGATTGTTGAAAGGTTCCATTCAAGACGACCTGCATGTGAATGTGCAGATTCGGTTGAGTTCTTTACAAATATAAGGCTTGCAGCGGAATAGGCAGTTGCATCTGCTGTAGGTAGAGGGTTTGTTGATTCGTCTGTAATTGCACTTGTTGTCATGTATATATCAGTTACGTTTACAGATCCTGTGTTTTTTATGATTATATTCTGTGCAACACCATTCGATCCAGGGTCTAGGTATGTCCAGTTGATTGCATTCGGACTTACAACTATTGTCGCAACAGAAGATATGTTTACTGTTACTGTTACAGTATCACTTGTCTCTGCTGCAAATGTGATCGGGCCATTTATCAAGGCCAAAATAATCATTGCCAATGCAAGGGGCATCATATATTTCTTATCCATATTAATCACTCATCTAAACGATTTTATAGTTTTATTTTGTTCTGACTCCCTATATATGTGTTTCGGTTATTGCATCATTAATTCCTGTTGGTTTTTGGTTTTCAAGTGGGTTTTGTATGTTTTATAAGTTTGATATTTATATCTGTCGGGGTATTTAGTTATCATGAAAGGAATTGGTTATCTGTTACTTTCGCAGGTATGTTTTGCATTGATCGGTGTCTTTACTAAATATATAGGTGCATCTCTTGATTCTTTGAGTATTGTATTTTTCAGGGTTTTTATCGCGTCATTGTTTATTTTGGCATTTGCAATGATTACAAAATCCACAAGAGAGTTGTCAATCAATCGGCAGGATATTGTGTCTTTTGCCATAATCGGTTTTCTTGTATGCATGAATTTTGTATTCTTTATCGCTGCGTTCTCATATACCTCAATTGTGGAAGTTGCTCTTCTGTCTTCAACTACTTCGGTGTTTACATGTATTCTTGCTTTTTATTTCCTTAAGGAAAAGATTAATGCTAATATGATTATTGCTCTTGTTCTTGTATTGGGTGGCATTTTCATAATGAATTCTTCGGGTTTTGATAGTTCTCATCTTTTAGGAAATGCATTTGCAATAATCAGTGCGTTTTT
>DAOVHT010000142.1 GCA_030671745.1 Candidatus Nanohaloarchaea archaeon | reverse complement strand
TTGTTATATTTTTGTTCGTTAATATTTGATGATGTATACATATTTGAATATTTAATCTATAACTATTTAAATGTTTGCATTATATAGTCTATATTTTAATAATATAATTGGTATGTGTATATATAATCTCTAATTTTTTAAAACATTATTAGTTAAAATAAATAATAACATTTATAATTATTAACGTGAAAATTATACACCATGGGAGTCAAGATATCAAAGGTCATTCCGAAGAAAGAGATACGGATGGAAGACCTTGCCGGGAAAGTGCTTGCTGTTGACGGATTCAATATCCTTTACCAGTTCCTTACAACCATCAAGGACCGTGAGACAGGTGAACCGTTCACTAACAGCAAGGGTAATGTGACGTCGCATTTATCGGGATTATTTTATCGTTCTATTAATATGCTTCATGCAGGCATCAAGCTGGTGTTCGTGTTTGACGGTGAGAGACCGGACCTTAAGATGGATACTGTCAATCATCGCGCTGAAAAGAAGAAAGAGGCTAAGATCAAGCTTGAGGAGGCGCTCGCGGCAGGTGACAGAGAGGCCGTATTGAGGCATTCTGGTGCCACGATGAGACTTACTGACAAGATGCTTGACGACGCTAAAAGGTTGCTTGAAGTCATGGGAATCCCTTGGATACAGGCACCGTCTGAAGGTGAGGCGCAGGCCGCGCACATGGCTGCCAAAGGTGATGCTTATGCAGTCATGAGCCAGGATGCTGACACTCTGCTTTTCGGGACACCGCGGCTTGTGCAGAACTTATCTGTTACGGGCAGGCGTAAGATGCCTGGGCGAAATATGTGGATTGATGTGTCGCCGCAGATGGTCGAGCTTGATAAAGTCTTAGCTGAGCTTGATATCACGCGCGAGCAGCTGATTATCATGAGCATGCTTATTGGCACTGACTACAATCCGCAGGGGATACGCGGTCTCGGTCCTGCAAAGGCGCTTAAACTTGTCAGAGAGGAGAAGACGCTTGAGGCTGTTCTTGAAAAGGTAGACTGGACCTTTGAGTGCGATCCTTATGTAGTCTTTGAACTGTTCACCAAACCTGCCGTCACGGATGATTACAAGATTGAGTTCGGGCAGCCCGATGCTGAAAAGATTCGGAAGGTATTGATCGAGGAATTTGAGTTCTCTTCAGAGAGGATTGCGAACAGCCTCAAGAAGTTGGATGAGATAAAAAGACGGAATCAGCAGAAAAGTCTGTTTGCTTGGAAATGAATGGAGTTAGGCACCATCTGTGTTTTTTGTAAAGATAATAATTGTTTTTTAAGACCTGATAATGCAACAAAACTATATTTTCAGAACCAAATTATCTTTTATCTTTTCAGTCAAAGAAATGTCCGTTAATCTAGAGGGTTTATGTTGGAAAATATCAAACCCTTTCTCATCATATCTCGGAACAAGATGCCAATGGACTTGGTTTATCTCATCCATATAGATCAAATAGACTTTCTTTACTTTCAACGTTTTGAGCAATGCGTTTCTTATCTCATCAACCTTATCCATCAAATATTCATAATCTCGTTTTGGAAGTAAATGCAGATCATTTACTGATCTTTTCCACACAAGCACTGTATGACCCTTAACAATCGGATAATTTGCCAAGCAAGCATATAATTTCAAGTCTTCATAGATTATTGCACCAGCCAAAGGTTCGGGTAATTTAGAATCCATAGAATCAATATTGAAATGAACCTATATAACTTTTAGGTTTAAAACAAAAGAACATCACAGTATAGAAATACTTATATAATTGCCAAATAAATCCGGTTTACATTAATTTTTTGTGATTAGATGAGTTTGTTTGCAGACCATAAAGATTTCTATAATCAAGTATTGTCTCTTGGAGATGGAAAAGAAAGGTTCATAGGACTTGTATCTAAGATATATAGTCATCTTGAGGATGAACAGATATTTGAACTTTATGGGATTGCAAGACAGAACATATATGATAATTTAGATAATCTTGGTGAAAATGAGATTTTTTCATCCATTGTACTTAATGTTTCAAAATTAATTCTGAACAAAAAACTTGAAGGTTATGATAACGCTCTTTCGGAATTGGTATCTGATGAAATTATTGATAATTATATTATAGATACACAATTTTCAAATCGCGAAAAAAGACTCAGGGAACGGTTGCAGATACTTAAGGAAACCAAAAGTTCATATAGTGAAATTCAATATCAACAAGAACTATATAATAAGGCGCTTGAAAGATTACTGCCACGAATCAATGGCAAAGTGCCTTATGACATAAATGACCTTGAAAGATCAATTCTTAAATATTTCCGTGAAAGCACACCAATAAAACAGGCAATGTTTCATGCTGACATTCCCGTTGAGGATCAAAAAGATTTGGGTCCGCTTGCCGAACATTACAGCAAGCCAGATACTGAAAAAAATACAGAATTGTTGCTCAAGACAAAACAGGGTTTTTTGAGATATCTATCAGATAGACCAGAAAAATATAAACAGATAATTGGTCTTGCTGAAAAAGTTGATAAGACATTGAAATTTCAAGAAATACAGGAACAGATTCAGGATGAAGATTGGATACTTACTGAGAAAGTTATTGATTCTATATATCCAACTACTTTAGATTCTGATTCGCAAGAGTTCTTTAATAGTCCCGAAGTCACAAAATATCTTACACCTACTCGATTTAAGGCAGGTAAACTTTATGTGCATGCACTTAAAGAGTGCGAAGAAATACGGCTCATGGCTGAATATCTTATTGAGAATGTTTCTAAAGGTAGAATAAAGATTACGCCAGAACATGAACTGGGTAAACATGTACAGATACTTATGCCTAAAAAGAGTGCAGATAATATTTCTGCTGCACTTTCTGTCGCAATTACAAAATTAGATTAAACAAATGGTACAAACCGGCATGCGCCGTGGTTCTCCTGCTCGATCCATTTCCCGCTCTTTGTGCCCTTGACAAGCTCTTGCATGAGTTGAGAACCCAAGGGTATGACTATTATTCC
>DAOVHT010000127.1 GCA_030671745.1 Candidatus Nanohaloarchaea archaeon | reverse complement strand
CATTGATTCTTGTAGGTACTTATGCATGTAATCATTTTGTCAAATTGATTAAATAATTTCTTTAAAATATATTTTTCCATCTTTCAATCCATATTTTATCAATTTTAGGTTTGTCCACTTTTCATTTTTAATGGGACGATTACCTGTGGTATGAAATCGGATACAGTTATCTTTTTTAAATCTGATGCAGTCTTGAGAAAAATCTTTTGCAACTAAAAATGCTTCGATCATAGAATAATCACCATAGGCATATTCTTGATTTATCCAGTCTACATACTTCATAGTTTGATTGATGTCAACCAAATCTGCACAATCTTTTTTAATTTCTATTAGGAGATAATTTATTATTGTTTCATAGTATTTGATTTTTCGATATCCAAATATGTCCATTTTATCCATGTAATCTATTGGTTTAAATGGTGATGCGATGACTTGGTGAGATACATAATCCCATTTTCCAAAAATAGTTTCTTTTTTGAAAATATTTTCCATAATCGCACATTCTATCGCCATCTCATGTTTTACCTCATCATCTCTGATGGCATGAGCAACAATTTCTTCAGAATTTAAGATGTAACTTCCATCTATCTTATTTTGAATCCTTTTTTGTTTTGTATCGTCAAATGAGAAAACAGCCTCTCCTGGTGTTGAGATTGCATCTTTATTTTTTTTAAATATGATATCCTTAAGAGCTTTATTCTCAATATCATCAATTTTGATAAAAGATAATTTCCAAAATGCTCTCAACATCTTAAATGACTTTGGATTAGATACAAGAATCTCATCCATATCAATTCCTTGTTTAAAAAAATGAGGGTTTGGTTTAAAAACACAGAAACACCGAATATGAGTATTGTTTGAAGAATCACCAATCATGACATTCTTTTTTACATCTTTAAAATTGATATCTCTAGGGATTAAAGATTGTGGGAAATTTTTATATTTACAATCATATTTCAATTTTATTAATTTTCCAATCCCATAAACTTTCCTTTCGATAAAAAAATACACATTGTCTCCTTCATGAATTCCAAAGTAATCTGCAAATGTCCCTTCATGAGCAGTATTCCAGATATTGTTTTCGGGGATTGATTTAAATATTGTTCCATACAAACGGCTTTGCGTATAAATTCAAAGTGTCGCCATCTGGAAATAATTCAGCTTTCGCCTGTTGTTGTGGATGATTCTGCATAACACTTGCGTATACACTGCTTCATCTAAATCTTTTGTAATTATTCCGAATATCCGTTTAAAACTTGAGTGAAACGATTCAGAATGTGATCTTATGTGGTATTCCTGTAGCCATTCCTGTACGGAATTGAGCAGACTGAGCCACATCTTCCTCCATGCAGGAGAGCCTTTTGACTTTAACGTCAGGTTGTTCTTTGGAAAAATATATGGTGTAAGTCCGGAATCCTCTATCAGTTGAGTCAATTTTCTATCGACAAAGCCTGCATCCAGAGTAAGTTTTGCTTTTAGTTCTTCGGAACCAGAAGATTCAATTATCTTTTTGAGTTCAAGTACCAGCAAATGCATTATTCTGCATTCCTGCTTACCAGAAATATCAAATGCCTGCACAATCTCCCGCGAATCGACAACAGATGTCATATACAAATTCTTTTTCTTTGTTGATTCATAGTTATCTTTTCTACTTTTTTCCAGACCTGTTCCGTCACCACAATAATTACCATCAGAACTTCTGTTGTTTACAAAAACAGATTCAAGAATACGTATTATCTCATGTCTTTTATAGGCTTTACCCAGAACTCTGTCATCAATTCTTTGATATATTCCCATATGACGTCCAATTATCATCAACCATCCTTCGGATTTCCTTTCAGGAATACCTAATAATTCTACAAAAAGTATTGATTTCGCTAAAACACCCGCATCCGTTGCGGGTCTGCCGACAGGAGGGTATCTATTTGATATGGGTGTGTGGACTTCATCCACATTAATTCTGATGAAATGTAACGTGTCAATAATATCATTGATTTGATTAAACTTCGGTTGCTAGAAATCTCCGCCCTTTAGGGCGGGGATGAATAGCAACTGCTTTATAAGTTCTCTTTCTTTGACATTTTGTAGCAGAATGGTGAGTCTCGCAGGAGGTGAGGCTTATGTCTATTTACCAAGAAAATGCCTATGCGCACAGTATCGGCTGGAGCATTTGGCATTTTGAATGGGTAACCAAATACCGCTACAAAGTATTCATAGATTCCAACTTACAAATACTTTGTGGTATTGCATTTGATGAGTGCAATCGGAGATATAGTCTTCGTATAGAAGATTATTACATTCAACCAGATCATGTACATCTACTGGTCTACCTGAAACCTACAATGAGTCCATCAAAGGCTGTTGGCTTGATAAAAGGTTATAGTAGCAGACTTCTGTTTGCTCTTGAAGCTGATAGGTTACGTAAACATTATTGGTCAACAAAAAACCGTAGTCTTTGGGGTGATGGAAAATTTATGGCTTCAGTAGGTCACATAACTCTGGAGAAAGCGAAATCATATATTGAAAACCAAGAGGCTCATCATGCTAAAACTAACCAATTTAACCAACGTAAGAATCCCCGCCCTTTAGGGTGGGGAGTATCAAGTGTGTACGCATTCCAGTCGATTTTGCGTTCTTCTTTTGGTTTGTAGAAATCCTTTTCCCGTAACTTCAGAGCCAAATTGTTGAACTCTTTTCTTGTGTGTTTACCCATAATATCACATTTACTGAATATGCTGTTCAGTAAGATTTATATATGTATGGATACAATAGGTATTATGGCAAACAAAACAATGATTCTGTATGATTTTGAAATGAAAACACCACAGGAAAAGACAAATATTCTCCGGAAGTTATTTGGATTTACAGATAAATCAAATCGCGGCAGTTATACATACGAACGCAAAGGACTTCTATCAGATACATTTCACGAACAAGGACATAAAAGGACATTGATTATAAAAACAGAAGATGAGGAGAAAGTCATTAAAATCCTCAAACATTTCAACATAAATACCATCAGAGTAAGATTAGAAAATAACGATGAAGGGGAGTCCACTTAATTTATACGCAAAGCCAGAAAAAACAAAATCTTATTAAAATTAGACACTCAATTATATATATCACAACAGTATATCACGGAGGTGTCAGGAAATGGTAAACTTAGAGCCTATATCAGATAAGGTTGTCGAACAGTCAATACTATATCTCCCAAAAGTTGCTATGGCAATCATAACATTGATAGTAGGTCTATGGACAATAAAACTGCTCATCAGCATGCTCACAAAACAGATGAAATCCAAAAAAGTGGAACTTTCACTGCAGCACTTTCTGGAAAGCCTATTCAGCATCATGCTAAAAGTGATGTTATTCATAACAGTGATCTCCATGTTTGGCGTAGAGAT
>DAOVHT010000128.1 GCA_030671745.1 Candidatus Nanohaloarchaea archaeon | reverse complement strand
ATCTTTTATTTCTTTTTTTCTAATAATTGGTATGGATGCAGTCTTGTGCGCTAGATGTAAAGGTAAAGGGCTCTGCGGTAATGCTAATTGTCCGATACTTTCAAGTCTTGAAAAGATGAAGAAAGTTATTAAAAGTGTCAAGACTGACTTTTTTGGGTCGTCACCACCTTCCATATTTGTGGGGCGAGTAGGGTACCCTGACATATCTTTTGGTGCTCTTGCGCCGGCTGAGGAAGGTGATACTGCAATTTATGACAGTCCATCTGACTGGTTCTCAAAGGGTTATTCAATTGATAAGATATTCGGGTTAAGGTCATCACTCATCAATTCAAGCGTCAAGACAAATGTATTTCGCAGCAATCATTTTCTTGAGAAGATACAGGAGATCGCTCTTGCATCCAGACCGCTTGATATTGAGGCAAAATATGACAGGCCTATAAAACCTGATGTTACTATTGATGCATATTCAAGGGTGGCGCCCAGTGGACCTAAAGGGTTTATGAATCGTCTTGATATCTGTGATAATCCGCATGTGCCAGTCAAAGTAGATAAGGTAGTATCGGATACTGATCTTCGTGCTGCTGAGGCCATATCTATTCTGGGGGATAAAAACGTTTCTGAAAATCATATAACTAAACTTCTGTCTGCCGGGCTTTTAGGTGAAGGCAATAAAAGAAAGCTTGTGCCGACTAGGTGGTCTATCACTGCAACAGATGATATGATCTCAAAAGACCATATTGGATTGATACGTGATTTTGATGAGGTGGGGCAGTTTCTTGTGTTCTCAAGCGAGTATCTGGGCAATCATTTTGAGTTGATTGTCATGCCGGGGACATGGGCTTTTGAGTGCATTGAGACGACATTTCCCAAAAGTGTATGGAACCCTAATGGTGATGAAGCTGTAATGTACAGTGATTATGAGAAATATGCGGGCAGGAAAAATTATGCGTCTAATGTCGCGGGGGGTTATTATGCAACACGATTGCCAGTCACTAGATATCTTAAGAAGAAGAAAATTCAGGCATCTGTACTGTCTATAAGAGAAGTCTATGAAGAATATTCTGTGCCACTTGGGGTATGGCTTCTTCGTGAGACTGTTCGTGATGCATTCTCCAAAGAACCCAAAGCTTTTGATTCTCTAACTGGGGCAATGGCATATATCAAAAGCAGGCTTAGGCTTAATTTTTCAAAGTATCTCAATGAAAGCAGACTCCTTAAAGATTATAGGAGCCAGAGAAGGCTTTTTGATTTCAGAAATGTAAAATAAAAAATAAGAATATAAAAAGTCTTATTTAAGGACTTTTATTTCTCTCAGTTCTCTTTCAAGTTCTAAGATTGCATCTTCTAAGTGCGTTACTGACTTTGCACCTGTAATTACAATCTTTCCTGAACTGAAGATAAGGAACACTGTCTTTGGTGTATCGATCCTGTGGACTACGCCTGGGAACTGTTCTGGTTCATACTCGCAGTTGTCAAGATTGAATATCACATTGTTAAGCTCAATCGGTGAACCCAAATCGGATGATGCAACTATGTTTACAACTTCTGTGTTCAGTTTTTCTGATATTTCCATACCGATAGCTCTGAAATTTACAAGTGCGGCCTTTACAGCCATTGTGGCCTGTTCAAGTGATTTTGTCCCTGAACAGATCATCTTTCCTGTACTGAATACCAAAACACTTGCTTTTGGTTCTTTAACGCGATATACAAGTCCCGGGAATGATTCCGGTGCATATTCAGCATCAGGTAATTGTGCTGCAAGCTGCTCCAGTACGAATTTTGAGTGTGTATCGCATGATACAACACAGTTTGTGATTTTTGTATCTTTTGCCATAATTAAAAACCCCTTTTTTTTATTGTGCCTCGTTTATGTTGATTATCATACTACCTCTCAATAACATAGTACCTAGTTTGATTGTTGAGTCTGAATTCATCTCTTCTGCATCTTCTAGGTGGATGTTTAGGTTTAAATCATAAGCTTTCATTACACCTGTAATCTTGCTTGTGTTCTTAAGAAGAATTTCAATTTTCTTGTTCTGGAAATTGTCCAGTTTGTTTAAAGGTCTGAAGTCGTTCATAAATTATCGCCTTGTATTTTTTTGTTTATAAATGGTTTATATGTCCTTTATAAAGAAAGCTTTATAAATGGTTGCATTTTTCTGTATTTTTTTATGTATCGGACACAATAACTCTTTTAAAGGTTTCACTTCTAATATGGTATATTCTAATCAAGATGATGTTCTTATGGTAAAAAATGATTCCCATCTAATTCCTGAAGTCAATATCGGTATTGTCGGTCATGTCGATCATGGTAAGACAACACTTACCAGTGCACTCACGGGCAAGTTTACAGATGAGCATTCTGAAGAACTTAAACGAGGTATAACAATCCGTCTAGGTTACGCTGATGTCAGCATAAGGAAATGTCCTAAATGTGATGCTAATCTCTCTTATTCGTCATTTGATAAATGTTTCTTCTGTGGTTCAGACACTGAGGTACTTAGGACTGTATCTTTTGTTGATGTCCCAGGCCATGAGACGCTTATAGCTACTGTCCTTACTGGATCTGCGCTTATGGATGGTGCCATACTTTTAGTTGCTGCAAATGAGAAATGTCCACAGCCACAGACTGCTGAACATCTTGAGGCATTGAACATTGCAGGGATCAAAAAGATAATTATTATCCAGAACAAGATTGATCTTGTAACAAAAGAAGAGGCAATTGCAAATCATAAGTCTATAAAGGAATTTGTCAAAGGCAGTGTTGCTGAAAATGCACCTATAATTCCGGTGTCAGCAATCCATAGAGCAAACATCGGCATGATATTTAAGGCAATTGAAGATGTCATCATGACTCCAAAACGAGATGAGACCAAAAATCCTAAGATGTATATTGCAAGAAGTTTTGATATTAACAGACCGGGTACTGGTATACAGAAACTTTTAGGCGGTGTCATCGGTGGCGGTCTTATTGAAGGTGTCTTGAATGTCGGTGATGAGATTGAGATATGTCCAGGTATCAGTGAAAAAAATAGGTGGAGTTCTGTCAAGGCAAAGTTTGAATCTATAAAACAGGGTGCTGTCACTGTCAAGACAGGCAGGCCTGGTGGTCTTTTAGCTATCAGTACATCTTTAGATCCTTACATGACAAAATCTGATAATCTTGCAAGTATGCTTGCGGGTAAACCTGGTACTCTTCCAGCAGCTAAGGATGAGATCATGGTTGAGGTCAATCTTCTTAAGAAAATTGGAACTGATGATAAAAGTAAATCTGATATAAATCTTATGCAGAATGATGTTGTTCTTATGAATGCAGGTACACAGAAGACAATAGGTGTCTGTGTGGCTCCAGGTAAGGTTGCAAAATTCAAGCTGAAAAGGCCATTGTGTGTTGAAGATGGT
>DAOVHT010000036.1 GCA_030671745.1 Candidatus Nanohaloarchaea archaeon | reverse complement strand
TACCTTTATACACCAAGAACTCATATATCTTCTATCTCTCCAGAAAATACAAAAGACAACATAACAATTACTGTATATTGTAACGATCCGGGTCTTATCTCAACGATAAACGCCTCAGAGTTTTATCTTAATTCAAATGATGTCGGTGACGGCAAGAACTTTCAACTGTCCGCAGAAGATGGAACATTTGACACAACTCTTGAAACCGCAACAATAACTCTCAATACAACTGCACCGCCTTACAGTCTTCCCAACGGCACCCACACAGTATCTGTCCACTGCCAAGACAGCGCAGGTCACTGGGGTAAATATGACAACAGGACTTTCATCATAGATCGCGCAGTGCCACAGACACCAACTATAAGGATAGATGATGGTAATGAATACACAAAATATCATTATCTGCATATTAATATCAGCGATATTATTGATTCTGGAACATACTATGTCTCATTCTCATGTAATGATATTGATTTCACCAAAGATTATCTTTCATCTATTTTTGTTAATAATCTATATTACTTGGATTTATCAAATTCTTACTATGGTGCTTACGGTTGCAATTCAACAGACGGTGTGAAAACAATTTATCTTCGTGCAAAAAGTGAGACCGGTGTAGAGAACACAACCCACACATCAGACTCGATAACTCTTGATACAGCATATCCACAATTTATATCCGTTGATGTATCGAATCCAGATAAATTTTACAAAGCGGGTGATAACATTTCATTAGATATTGATATGGGTGAGACTAATCTTACTCTTTCGGCAGATACATATCAGATTGATGGTAACTATACATATCAACTTTTAAACGATGATAATGACGATACATATAGTCTTAATATTTCAGTGGATGATAACCTAGTGAGAACTGGCATAAAGACAATCCCTCTCAGAGCAATAGATCTTGCAGGTAACGGTTATGTGTGGGATTACTCTCTTTATGTCACAATAGACAAAACAAAACCTGACATACCATTATACATTGAGGACAATTATGGTTACACAAATGACATGACACCGTATATGTCTTTTGAAACCGCCACCACAGACACACCCGATTACATCTCATTCTCATGTGATAATTCAACATATGATTCCTGGCTACCTTTTTCAACCACAATGTCAAATTACAACAATTTCAACATCACAGATACCACCTATGGTTGCTCATCCTCAGATGGTGAAAGGACAATCTACATCCGTTCGAAAGACGAGGCAGGAAACATAAATTCATCATCTGGTTATACAATGACTATAGATCGAATCGCACCAACTATTGATAACCTGTTACCAATAAATGATTCAAACATTATTCATGATAAACAATTTTTCACCAATGTTTCAGATGACAGATATTTCTGGTATTCATCCTACAACTCTACAGGTGAAAAGATAATACCTCAACCGATTACGCAAGGGATGACTTACGCAAATTACAGTTTCACTCCATCATGGACTGATGATGATGGTGATAAAAATATAATATTTTATCTTTATGATGTCGCCGGAAATATCCTACAATATTTAAATTCCTATGTGGTTGACAGTACCGACCCGATAACAACCGATAACTACACTTCAACCGATTGGGTTGGTTCAGACCAACAGATATCTTTAGATTGTACTGATTCTGCAAGTGGATGCAACAATACACATTACTGTGTGTATGATTCTGGAATCTGTACACCTAATATAGGAAATGATATAATCGTGAATTGCACACAAGGTAATTCCTGCGAAAAAACAATTTATTATTATTCTGTTGATAATTCAGGTAATGATGAGGGATCAAAATACACATATCTGATAAAGATTGACAAGACTCCACCTGTAATAAACATCCTAAATCCTGGGTCTGGAAGTAATTATACTTCCGTCATAGATATATTGACATGGATAACTGATTACCATAATGGCACAATATCTTATGCAGATTACATAATATACAATTCCTCTCAAATAAATATCGCAAACGGTAGTCTAAATTTAACAGATGATTGGGCATCCTCATGGAATTCCAGTGGATACGATGGTAATTTCAATCTGACAATCTTTGCAAACGATTCATTGGGTAACAACATAACTCAATCAATCCTGTTCAATGTTGACAATACTTTACCTTCCGCAAACATCTATTCTCCAAACAAGATGTATACCAACGGAACAGATATCACCTTAGATCTTAAAGGTCTAAAAGAGGGGAGCAATATTGACAATTGTACCTATATGATCTATAACCAATCAGGTTTTATTTTTAACACCTCAGAAAAATTAGGTGTTGCTGGGACAGAGTGTAATTTCACAGACGAAATAAACATCACATCATGGTCTGGTGGCAATTACACAATAAATTTCACAGTCGTTGACTATATTCCTAATTATATAAATGACAGCTCCTGGTTCTATATAGATATCGTTCCTCCCACAGTCGAGATAGACACTACAATCAACAGTACCTGGACTAATGGCACCATCTCAATTGCATATAACACAACTGATGATATACTTATCGAGACTTGTATGGTACGGTACAGAAACACCACACAATCCTGGAGTGGATATGATATGATACCCTGTGGGAATGGTTCAACATATGCCTTTGTCACTTCAAAATGTGCAGACACTAACCTCGCAGACTGTATTGTTGAAATTTCCGCAAAAGATAAAGCAGGCAGTACATCAACATCAACAATTCTCTTGAATGTGGACAACAGTGAACCCCAAATATCATTCACATCACCTGCAGCCAACACTTATTTCAATTCAAATTTCACAGTAGTCCATACAGAGACAGATCCACAAGGCCAGAACTGTTCATATAAGATAACAGGAACATCATCCGCCGGTTGGCAAGATATTAACTGCAGCGAAGACATTACAGTTGATGTAGATGCCTATTGCAATGTATCAAGCGCATGTACTGTCTACATAAATTCAACAAATAATGTAAATAAATCAATAAAGACCCAACGCACTTTCTACACAGATTTTGATGCACCTCAATTATCTCAGTTGATACGCACACCGTCAACAGCAAAAGATGGAACCCCAATAAGATTTAATGCAACAATTGAGTATTTTGGCGCATCTGTGGATTCAGTTATCGCATCTGTATTGAACACAACAGGCGATACTGTCGCAAATATCACAATGACAAAGATTGTCTCAACATCAATCTACAACGGAACCTACACGATATCCGGTTCCGAAAACGGGCAATTCACAATTAACATAACTGCAAATGACTCATTGGGTAACCTGGCTTACGATAATACAACGACCTTCCTTGTAAAGAACACAGCACCGACTGCATCAGCATATGATCTGTCAGTTGAAATTGATGCGAATTACGGAGACCGTCGAATTCTTGCAGGAGATCCAGTAACATTTTCAGTCAATCTATCAGACACACAGGGTGTAGATTCCGCAATCATGACACTGAAACAATCAGGTTACGCAGGAGTTAATTATACCCTGACTCCCGAAAGTTACAATTACACAGATGATACATGGTCAACAACAATAACTGATACAGATAACAAGACAGATTACAGCATCTACAATCTGTATGTGAATGACACTCTCGGCAATTCAATAACAATTGATCAAGAGACAATCAATCTTGATTTCATTTCAGTCGCACCATCGACCCAAATACTTTTTGATTCAATAAGTAACACAACTCTTGCAGAGACCACAACCCAATTCAACCTGACCGTCAATTTCAACAAGACAATGACTGATACAGCATTGACCATTTACATTCCCCCAAACACAAAGACCTCAAATGCTGTAGCGCCCGCATACACAAATTCAACACTATATCAATGTATGGTTCCTGTAGGTACCTGTACATCAGAACCGACCTTTGACACCGTTAACAATACAATATCAATAGCCCTGAACCTGACAGGACCGACAACCGAAATTTCATTGATTACACAAGACATGACCTCTAAAGTTGAGTCAATAGACAAGATCTACAATTGGCAAGTGATCTATGACTCGATTGACTACGGAACGTCATCAAAGATAATAACACCCAATCTAAACATAACCTCAGTTAAATGTGACGATTCCTATCCTTGCCGCATCAATCAGAACACATCATTTAACATTTCAGTAAATGTCACAAATGAGTACAATGCAACAAACCACACCGGTAACTTTTACAATCTTTCAGTCATATATTCAATTGATGGAACAGACCAAACTATAGGTTTAAGCGACATCCTTTCCGGGAACTCAAAGAACACAACATTTAATGATTTGATTGAAACTCCCGGGACTTACAGTTTCACAATCTATGCAACAGACAACGCATCATCATCATATTCGATAGATGAGACTTACAGCATCGAGATTGTAGACACAATGGCTCCGACATTTGTATCGGCATACAGTTTCACAGGCAACATAATATATATCAACACAACAAAAACCATGTATTATGACCTAAAAGATAATGTTGGTATTGATATGGTCTGGGCAACAGTCTCCATGCCAGACTTATCAGAATCAAACATCACAATGGAACTCACCGGTGGAACCCCTATTGAAGGTCAATGGCAGTTAGACTACAATGAAACATCTCAATATGGGATCTATAACATTACTAAAATATATGCAAACGACACAGAGAACAACACTCTAGTATCTTCATCAAATTATACCTTTGAAGTAAGGGACATGGATGTATCACTTTCCTTGAATGCAACATCCTTGTCAGTTGAAGAAACTCTGCAGATCAATGTAACTATCGAAAACAATATATCCTCGATTGAATCCGTAATTGCAAACATAACAAAACCTAAAGGTGCAATTGAGCAGGTCACATTATCATTCATCAATACTTCCGACACAAACATAACATCATATTCCGGCACCTATACAAACATAACCCAATCAGACAATTATACGATTGAAGTTATTGTGTCTGCCGGAGGCGACATGTCTAAAGATTCCTCATTTTTCGCAGAATACGGTACTGTTAGTATGGTCTCTGCAATTGGATTGAACAACACGCTTATGATTCCTGTTGACAAGATCTACAACCACAGCTGGTACATATATCCGGTCAAAGGTGATTTGGTTGATGTCAATGCAACCCTTAATATTTCAGATGACACAATATTGAACTTTTCCGATTCCTCGATAATACTAAAATCGTTAGGTAACATCTCTTATGAACAATACAAGACAGGTTATCTGATCTCCTGGGAATTGAATACGACACAGATTGGAATTTCTGATATTGATGTCAATGCGTCATCCCTACATACCACAAACACTACGGTGCTGCAAGTCAATGTAACTGCTCTAGATACAGAAGATCCAGTTATAGGGGATCATTCCTCTTACTCGATTGTGAACCTGAATGACACCCTTGCAATTAAAGTTCTTGCAACAGACAACACTTTTGTGAAAAGTGTGATTGTCGAGGTGACAGACCCAAGCCAGATAAAGACAAATGTGACAGCGCAGATCTCAGGCATCGGAGAATACACAGCCAATTTTGAAAATACTGCATCTGTTGGCAATTATTCATATCAGATTTACATTTCAGACATATCAGACAATAATGCCACTTCAGTAAACACAACAGCATTCAATGTAACCGATGTATACCGTACTGAGATAGTGCCTAACTACATAGTTTACAACAAAGGAGAAACCATGGATGTCGATGTCTTGGTCTACGACATAAACAACCGGAGCGTATCTTCTTTCAACCTATCTTTAGATTTAGTGAAGGATGACACAGTCTACCTTGTAAACAATACTATCAATTCTTCAGCACAATATAAAATTTTAACTTCGGATTCTCCGATTGAATCAGACGAAGATAAATTTTCATTATATACATTTAATGCAAATGTATCAAAATACGGAAATATTGGTAATATTTCTTTTACCGTAAATGTCACAAACTATCTAGTCACTAGTTTTGTAGATTTATCTCCTGGCCAATACTATTCATCCAATTCATTAGTGCCTGTAGCAGTTAGTGTGACAAACATAAGGGGTGAAGAACCCAAAGAATCCATTGTTTCAGTCAAATGTGCAGGTTGTCTGACAGAGACTATATCTTTAAAGAAAATATCGACTTACACATATGTGGGTTTAGAAAATTTTATTGCACCTGCGACAGAGCAGAATTTCGTTTTGACAATTTATGCTGTAGATATTTTTAAAAATGGTGAAATTCCAGTTAGTGCTTTACCTAATATAGTACTCACGACCGATTCATATTTTAATACCCAGAATACGGATGGTTCTGGCGGTGCTTCAGGTGCAATTTCTGATGTCCAGAATTACATACAGGATCAGCTTGACAAGGTCTTCCAGATACCCACAGATGACTTCAAGTTTGATTCAGATGATGTCATAAACATCGTAACTGGCGAAACTGTGGAATCATTGACCTCGATAGAGAACACAGGTGACACAAGTCTGTACCTCGCAGTTGATTCCAGTCTTGACTGCTGCACAGTCGACATGATTGACAGGTTTACTCTTGAGTTGAACGAGCGCCGTTCATTCCCTATAACGATCTCATCAAACCTTTCAGAGATTCCTGGCAGGTATAAGTTAAGCATTGACATAATATCCGAAAACATCTCAAAAGAATACACGATCGTGGTAAATCTCATACAGAATCCGTTGGTGGTACAGCTTGATTCATTCAAGCAGGATTATGCCCGGCTTAGGAATCTTATAGATGACCTTAATCTCTTAGGGGTGGATACCTCTTTATATGAGGAGTCATTACGGTTTTCAAAAGATTTGATTGCGGACGCCCAAAGAGCCGTAGATTCAAATGATGTAACGGGATTAGAGTCCATAAACACAAAGCTTGACCGTGGTCTTGGTAATCTTGACAAGGAAATGGCCGACAAGGAAAGCCTGAAATGGATCCTTGAGAATAAATACAGTATTGCAGGAACCCTGATTTCTATTTTGATCATGATATATCTGTTGCAGGGATACTTTGTACCATTCATCTCTCTGATCCGCGAGCTTAAAGACTTGCGCAAGAAGGAATCAGACCTGGCGTCTGAAGAGAAAGCGACAGAGAAAGAGTATTTCACCCGTGTGATAGACAAGCCGACCTTCAGCAAGATAATGACTGAAAAACACAAGCAATTGACCGATGTCAGGACCCATATAACACATCTGTCAACATTACGGTCAAGGCTTATCCATGGTCACCCGATATATTCGGATGAGATAAAAGATGATAAGATGATCAATGCAGCAACAAAAAAGAAACTTATGAAGAATTTCAACAAGGAATCCTCCATAGTGCCTAAAAATGTAATTTCTATGATCTCCGACCTAAAGAGAGATGTAGGTCCCACCCTCAAGAAGAGAGTGATAAAAGGTACTGCACAGAATATACCTTTACCTACTGCTCCTGTTTCCGGAACTTTAAATCAGATAAAGGCCGAGATAATGACCGGACCATTAGACGATACGGTTGCAGTTTCACAAGATACATCTGAACAACAATTGCCAGAACCTTCTACATCAGACATAACTCTTGCAGAGACTGAAACTCCTGACACAACTCCTGAAACAGAAACACAACAAACAGAAGACATAACAGTTGCCGATGATGCAGAATTCAAGCGTTTGATGGCGAAACTAAAAAAAGATATGGTTGATTAAAGATGAAGCATCCATTTCCATAAAGGTATGAATTTTATATTGTCCTCAACCTTTTCAATATCTTTTGTGAGTAAAATCATTTCATTCACTGTGTCGCCGAAATTATTTTTTAATTCTTTAAGTGCTGATGTTTCCCTATATTCAATCTCATTTGTATATGAAACATTTATTGCATCTAAAGAACCATCCTTGTTCTTCATCACAAAATCAACTTCACCTTTGCCTTTCCAGTAATAGGGTTCTTTCTCCCGTCTAATAAGTTCCGTAAACACAAGATTTTCAGCCAGGCGACCTTCATCTTTTGAGAACTTGAAAGCCACAGCATTACGGAGACCATTATCTATACAGTATATCTTTCTTGGATTAACCTGCTGTTTTTTAAGAGAATGACTGAATATTGGGATTAGATATATAAGACCAATATCTTCAAGATATGATATGTATTCCATAAGTGTTTCCTTTCCTACTGCCATTTCCTTTTTTATCGTATTGTAATAGGTATTTACACTGAATCCTGAACCTATGTTTGTTATCAAAAATTGTGCAAGTTTTTTAAGTAATGTTATATTTCGGATTGCATATCGTTCAACAAGATCTTTATATATGAACATCTCAAAATAATTGATAAGTATCTTTTGTCTAAGTTCTTCTTTTTCAATAGCAACCTCTGGAAATCCACCATCATAAAGATATGTTTCAAACATTTTCAGGACTTTATACCTTATTTTCTCATACTCAATATTTTTAGTAATCTTTATACCTTTGAAATCTAGAAATTCATTAAAATCCAAAGGATACATATTATATGTAATGGTTCTTCCCCTCAAGCTTGTTGCAATTTCTTTACTCAAAAGTTTTGAACTTGAGCCTGTAACGAAAATCTTAAATTTTTTCTTGTCATGCAACCGTCTTATAAATAGTTCCCATCCATCTATATTTTGTATTTCATCAAAGAAAAGGTATATGTCCATTTCTATATTTTCGGGGTACAGTTCAAAATATGCTTCAATTATAGAATTCATTTCCTCTGCTTTCAAAGGTAGTATTCTTTCATCCTCAAAATTAATATACATAATTTGTGATATGTCTATATTTTTTCTAATTTCATTTATAATCTGATAAAAATAATATGTTTTTCCACTCCTTCTTGAACCTATAAGGCTTATCACCTTATCGGTTTCAGCCATTTTCAAGAATCTCTTTTTCACATCTAAAACAGGTGTTTCATGAAACTCTGTTATGACATATTTAAATAGTTCTTTTTTATCCATAGTCTTCTATATAAGGTCAAATCTTTATATATTTATACCTCTATACAAGACCACTTTTTTAATAAATATATTAGTTTTTAATCAATAATTTTTAATGTGCCTGATACTGATTTATATTTAGGGTAATTAGGGTAGATAATTTTTTATCCAAAACCATTCGAAATCCTTATTAAATTTAGCGCCCAAATCAGCCTTAAGTAAAACAAAAGCTTTATAATGTTTAACTACTGTAAGGTTACAAGGTGTTATCATGAATAAGAGAATAATTTTAATGTTGATTTTACTTATTTCTCTTACTCTTTTTTCAACAGCTAATGTTTACGCAATCGACAGTGATGGTGACAGACAAGATTCATCTACGGATTGTGATGATAATAATTATTATGTTTTCGTTGGTGCTTTAAATATTCCTTTTGATGGAAGTCCTAATGGATGTCTTTTACCGGGAGATTCTGAACTTTATGATTCAAATGATAATTCTCCTCCATCAAATAATGCAACATACTATAAAGGAGAAAATATTACTCTTTTAGGAAATACATTCCATAAAAATTCTAATATTATGGTTGCAATTCTTGATTCCGAAAATAGAACATCAACAATATCAGGTAAAATTTGGCTTATTAATGAAGAAGACAAAGTGTTTATGGATTATATTCCAACAGATGATTCAAGAAATCTTAACAAAACAATTCTCCTACCAGACCTTGAAAAACACCCACTAGGAATATACACTACCTATGTTTATTTTACCGACGCTCTTGGCAGTCAAGGAGAATGGATACCAGTAGACACCTTCGAAGTAATAGAAAACCACGCCCCAAACGCAACAATAACAAACATAACAGGCTATGAAAACACAAACATAACATTCACCTTACCCGCAACAGACTCAGACGGCGACCCTTTAACATATACCTCAGACAATCCGAACATAACCTGGAACGGCACACACCTATACTACGAAGCAGATTATGACACAGTCATCCACCCAGAACTGATAAAGACAATAACCGTCAACATAACAGCTGATGACACCAGACTGAATTACACCCAAGAGGTCAACATAACAATAATCGATGTCAACCGAGCACCTTATTGGGTAATCGCTCCATTGAATTCAGAATGTAATATATCTACAGGTATGACATATACTACAGAAGATGCGAACATAGACTGGACCTATTGTAACATCAGCATGGATAATGTCGTATTTGACCCCGATGGTGATGAATT
>DAOVHT010000109.1 GCA_030671745.1 Candidatus Nanohaloarchaea archaeon | reverse complement strand
CGGTGACAGCATATGTCAAGAAACATCTTATGACCCAAGAACACAAGAAGGTTGCGAAGAAGACTGTGGAACAGTAGAATACTGCGGTGACAGCATCTGTCAGGAAGATTATGATACCTGTCCAAATGACTGTGAAAAACCAATCGAACCCACACCAATCGTTGAACAACCAACTCCTGATGAAACAAAGACAACAACTACAGACAATGCAGCAACAACAAACACACAGACATC
This sequence comes from Candidatus Nanohaloarchaea archaeon, assembly GCA_030671745.1. GTDB lineage: Archaea > EX4484-52 > EX4484-52 > EX4484-52 > GLR71 > GLR71. The sequence continues at coordinate 3,631 of DAOVHT010000109.1, read as the reverse complement.
ACCATTAACAGGTTTTGTCACAGCTAATCTTGAAACATTGAAAGATCCAAAGACAAGTTTAGTAATAATTATAATTGCTATAAGTAGCATTATATACTTCTCAAAAAAACATAAAAAACCAAAGAGATATGAATACAAAACAAAGGATGAAAAAATAGAAAAAAATGAAGTCTCCGAAACAGAACCAAACGACAAAAAATCTAAGAAATAGATATTATCATTTCTCCAACAGACATACATCAGTTGTTATTTAAACTATAGTTACCCCCGAAAGTGGTCACCAATCTATATGCAAGCACAATAAATAATATAGACACATGAACTTTGAAACACTATTGACTCAAAAAGAAAATGATGACCTTGATTTCAAAGAAATACTACCGACCCCTAAAAAGGTTGCACAATTAGTTACCTCATTCTACAACTCAAGAGGTGGAAAGATAATCATAGGTGTGGATGATAATAAACAACCAATTGGTATAAACAATCCACAGAAGACAGAGCACAGGTTCATCCAGATAATAAGACATTGGTGCAGATTAGACAAAGAACCAGAAATAGAGTTCATAAGATACAAAGACAAAGACTTTATTGTAATTGACTGCCCAAAAGGGAAAGATACACCTTATTTTGTTAAGGGAGAACACAGCCCAAGAGTGAGGATAGGATCATCAAATATGCCTGCCAATAAAGAGGAGACTGCAAGACTCTACAGGGAAGGTGCATCGAAAAGCCAAGACATATATCATGTAGATGGTGCAACATTAAATGATCTAAATTTGGATATGATAAAATCATATTTTAAAGAAAGCAGATTGACTGAGCAATTGGATGAAAAATATTTTTTTAAACTGATGGAGAAAGAACATTTTGTTGTCATAGAAAAAGATGAGATTATCCCAACGATTGCAGGAATTTTATTGTTTGGAAAATATCCTCAAATAAATATCCCCTGTGCTTTAATTAAAGCAGACAGATACAGAGGAACAGATATGGTTCAGTGGATTGATAAAAATAATTTTGAGGGTAATATTTTTGAATTGATTGAAAAGTGCGAGTATTTTTTCAAGAAAAATATGAGAATCTCCTCGTGGTCATCTGGATTTAAGACAGAGCATAAGTTTGAGTATCCAGTTGAAGCTTTAAAAGAGGCAGTAATAAATTCTCTTGTACATCGTGATTATCATCAGTACGGGAAGAACATTTTAATCAGGATGTTCGATGATAGAATAGAGATAATCAGTCCTGGGGAATTATTACGGCCATTGACTATTGAAAAACTTCAACTGCATGATTATAAGCCAAACAGCAGAAATAAAGTTATTGCAAAGGTCTTGCTCAGAAAAGGGATTATGGATGAACGAGGTTCTGGAATTTTAAGGATGGAAGACGCAATGATTGGATGGGGACTTGAAAAACCAATCTATGCAGATGAAGAGGCTTATTTTGTTATTAAATTTAATGGACCTGGCAGGGTTGAAAAGCCACTTGAGAAAGCAATTTTAAATGGTTTGAATGAAAGACAGATTAAGGCATTGGGCTATATTACAGAGTATAATAAAATTAATAGAGACAATTATTGCAAAATCAATGATGTAAAAAAATCTATTGCTTACGAGGAATTAAAGTTCATGGTCAATATAAATATTATTATGCCCATAGGCAAGGGTAAAGCCACATATTACGTTTTATCCGGACGATTACCGGACGATTACCGGACGATTAGAAAAGAAGATTATAAACAGTGAAAAATCATGAAAAAGCAATCAGCAAAACAGACGGCAATGGCACTTTTATCAGTCTAGACCTTAATTGCTATTGATTTTTTTAGATACATATTTTGCCGGTCAGAATGTATTAGCTGCATAGATATAAATTGAATTAACAGACAATGACAAAATAGAGTTTACATAAACCTAAATATTTCCGAAAAACTAAATGATTACAATTCAAAGACCTAAAGTCTTCTTGATAAGATGCATTCCACTGATAAATTTCTTATCCATAAAAAAAAGACCCACAGTAACAAAATTAAGGCACATCAATCCAAAAAGATACTTATTTCTTGTATTGAATATATCTTTTAATTTCATAACTTACACCCCCCACGAATGTATGATAAATATACACAAAGATGCATATATAGATTTCGGTTGTTAAGACCTCAAATGCCTAAGACCTTATAGATCCCCTTCCGAGAAGAATTGAAATATAACAAAGCTCCCGCATCGATATCTTTCTCAAAGACAGACAACAGTCCACAAAGGTCCTTATCCGAAGGAGACTTGACACCCATGTTCTTGATATAATGATAGAGCATCTCTTTCACACGCAACGATTCAGGAACATGAGGCAAAGCTCCTGCCTTCTTATCATATTCAATCATAGAATGTATGACTGGAACGATATCAAAAGATTCATCCATAGCAGCCTTTAGGAGCGCATCCTTCATCTTTTCAGACCAGCCCCTATGGAATCTGCATATCCCTAGATTATCTGTCTGAAACTCCTGTATGAACCTTTCAGCACTCTTGACACCTAACTGTTCAGGCATAAGGAAATCCGACCCGTAATAAGTCAAGAACTTGCCCTGGATAGGAAGCGGAATGAAAAATCCGGGAACCCAATATTGATTGGGTACAATCTCACCATCTGTACCATTTGCAACATAGACCGCAATATCATTGAAACTGACATCTCCAATCCTAGAAGCAAACATCACATCAAGCTCTTTTGAACCGGCACGAAGCCCGTGCCGTAAGACTTTGCCGATACCATCTCCAGCAATAATGAGATCTATGACCTTAGCACCGATCCTGGCATTTGAATCATCAGCCGGGTTCTTCATAGCATCTTTAAGAGACGAAACTTTACCTTTAATCTCAGCATCAGTCAAAAGCCCGATAGACTTGGCCTCAATGACAAAACTGATGACCGAACCCATATGTATCGCATCAAATCCATTCTCATCACAGAGCCTTACAAGCCCCTCGACAGATTTAAGGTCAAATATACCGCAATTAGGACCATTGGCCTCATACGGTTCATAATCAATCTTGTGTATGCCATCGATCTTCTTGCACATTGCAGGACATATCTCACCGCAGGTCTTCCATGACTTTGTCTTTATGACCCATTCATTGAACTGGGATAGATAACCATTAGAAACAAGACTGGAATATATCTTCTTTCTTTTGGCCTCAGAAAACCCGACAGAACTCCAGTTATAAGACAACGTAGATGCCCCAAGACTGCTGAAATTCACACCGAAAGTGCCGCCACTCTTGACTTTCTCAACATACCGGTACTTGGATGTCGCATCCATCATAGCTTTGCCTACACCCTCACCAAGCTCTTTCTTGAAGATAGCATTTACCACAGAGATATCTTTCAGATCGCTAGAGAAGACACGTTTATCTGCATTGCCGCCGATGACGACAGCGACAACATTGTATGCCTGAAACATAAGTGACCCGAACCCACCTCGTCCCGCCCAATCCTCACGACCGACCTCAAATTCACCTTTCTTATTGATAAAAGTACTCAATATACCCGAATAATCAGTCACAGCAGCACCAGGACCTACTGCAAGAGAACGCACTGGAACAAAACCCGATGAAGTCTTATAATT
>DAOVHT010000047.1 GCA_030671745.1 Candidatus Nanohaloarchaea archaeon | reverse complement strand
TCTTTTAATCCCGTATTTATCCTTTCTTGTTGGGTATTGAATATTTTTTCGTTGGGATTGTCATCTGTTTTAATTAAGTCTTGGACTATGTGTCTCTCAAGTCCTAGCTTACCTATCACTATGCCTGAGAAGACGCCGATCAGTATTCCGCTTATTATGTAGAGTGCGGTTATCTTCCAGCCGAAGAAGCCGAGCATTATGATTGCAACGTACTCGTTCACTAACGGGGAAGTTACAAGGAATGAGAAACTGACTCCTAACGGGATTTTCGCTTTCATGAATGATAAGAATACCGGTATTGATGAACATGAACAGAATGGCGTGATTGCGCCCATGATTGCTGCTATTATGTTGCCTATACCCTGTCTTTTTCCAGAAAGTAATTGTCTTATCTTTTGTTCTGAGATGTATGTTCTTATATATCCTACAATTGCAATCATTACGAAAAGTAAGAGAAGTATTTTTATAGAGTCATATATGAAAAAATTTAAGGTGGATTCTAATCTTGTGCCTTTTTCAATGTTTAATATTGATAAAACTATCCAACTAGAAAATTCCTCAAGCATAGAGATCACTTAATAGTTTAGCAGCAGGAACCAGAACATGAACTGCAACAAGTTTCTTTTGATTTTTTTTCAAACTTTTTGTCAATCTTTTCTGCAAATTTTGATATTATGCCTTTCTTGTTTTCTTTTTTATTTTCTGTCATGTTAATCACATATTTTATTGGTGGTGTTAAGTATTTATTGTTATGGTTCTTATTAATACTATATATAATATCTGTGGTTTATTGTATATACCGTTTACAGTTCAAATATATTATATCGTTCGGAGACATTAAACTTAATATAAATTAATATTGGTTGGGTATTGTATATTATTTTATTTAAGACTTATAATGTGTGTTTTGTGGTATAATATGAGTGTGTATTGTACTTTTTGATGTTATGATGTGTTTTTTTGTTTGTTTGTGATGGTTTGATTTATGTGGTTTTTCATTGATTTTTTACATCCTTATACAAACATTTATAAAGGTTTTGATGAAAAAGTATCTTGTTCATTGTTGGCTTGAAAACCTCCTGCTAATGTATTGTAAATATGTATTGCACAGAGTTCTTTCATAATCTAAAATGTGACACAAAAAACGATTTGTTTTTAAAGCTATCGAGTTAAAGGTAATATCTATGGGAAGAGTACATCATCCAAGAAGAGGATCACTTGCATTTAGACCAAAAACTAGGGCTAGACGAATATATCCTAGAATGGCCACTCTTCCTGCAACATCTGAGACTAAAATTCAGGAATTTGCAGGGTATAAAGTCGGTATGACTCATGTAACCATGATTGATAACCGTAAAGGGTCTGTAACTTATAATCAAGAGGTATCTGTTCCAGTAACAGTTATCGAATGTCCAAAGCTTAAGGTTTTGGGTATGAGGACCTATTCAAAAGATGAATATGGTACTAAAGTCATTTCGGAATCATGGTCTGTCGATAAAGATTCTGAAGATTTAAAAAGGGCAGGCGTTCATGTATCTAAAGTCAAAGCAAAAGATCTTAAGAACGACATTGATACGATTGCTGAAGTCCGTCTTATGGTATCTACTCGACCAACAGAAACTGGTGTATCAAAAAAGACTCCTGAAGTTTTTGAAGTGACTGTTTCAGGAACTGATGTCAATGAAAAACTTAAACTTGCTGAAGATAAACTTGGAAAGGATCTTAATGTTTCAGAAATATTCAATCAGGGCGATACTTTAGATGTTCGTTCTGTTACAAAAGGTAAAGGTTTTTCCGGACAAGTAAAGAGATATGGTGTTAAACTTCTTGCAAAAAAATCCGAGAAAGTCAAGCGAAAGCCAGGTAATCTTGGACCATTTCATCCACATAAGACAAGTTGGACTGTCGCACAGGCAGGTAATCTTGGATTCAATAACCGAACTGAACTTAACAAGATGGTTGTCAAGATCGGTAGTGGTGATCTGAAGATGAAAGGTGGTTGGTTAAATTACGGTCTTGTGAAATCTGATTATATTATGTTCAAAGGTTCTGTACCAGGACCATGCAAAAGATTGGTACGATTCAGGGCACCTGTAAGACCGCAGAAATACAAGTATGATGAACCCCAGGTCACTTATGTTTCCCTAGAGAGCAAACAAGGTATTTAGATATGAAAACAAACATTATCTCTATTGATGGCAAGAAAGGTTCGCAAGTAGAGTTGCCTTTGCAATTTTTGGAAGCTTACAGACCTGATCTGATTAAACGGGCTGTAATCGTTGCACAGAGCAAAGATAGACAACCTTATGGTGCTGATCCAAGAGCAGGTCTTAAGACTTCTGCACATCATATTGCTAGGCGGTCCTGTTATGGTAGTCTTGCAAACCGTGGTATCGCTAGGATGAAGCGGATCACTATCGGAACTGGTCCTTTGGCTGGAACTGGGCGTGTTGCACCTCATGCAATCAAAGGTAGAAAAGCACATGCTCCTAAAAGTGAAAAAATATATAAAACTGATATTAATAATACTGAGCGAAGGTTCGCTATCAGGAGTGCAATAGCTGCTACTGCTGATAAAGACATAGTTTCAGGTCGTGGTCATAAAACAGAGGGCATAACTGAATTTCCTATTGTCTGTGAGGATGCACTTGAAAGTGTAACAAAAACTCAGGATGCATTTGAAATCTTGGAATTAATCGGTCTTTCGGCTGATCTTGAAAGGACATCTGAAAGGAAAGTCCGGGCAGGTCGCGGAACTATGCGAGGTAGGAATTATCGTATCAAGAAAGGTCCATTGATTGTTGTCGGAAACAATAAAGGTATCAATAATGCTGCATCAAATATTGTCGGTGTTGATGTTATTGAAGTCAAGGATCTCAGTGCTGAAATGCTTGCACCTGGAACTCATGCAGGCAGACTTACTGTCTGGACAAAGTCGGCATTGGATATGCTTGAAAAAGAAAAATTATTTATGTGATATTTATGAAAATGCAGATACTTAAACACACACATTTGACTGAGAAAGCTATGAATAATGTTGAAAGTCTAAATGAACTTGTGTTTGTGGCTGATATCCGGGCGTCAAAACCTGAGATAAAGAAAGCAATTGAGGATCAATATAAAGTTAAGATTATAAGGATCAATACATTAATCGATCAGAAAAAAAGGAAAAAAGTAACAGTACGATTATCTGAAGAAACACCTGCAATTGATATTGCAACTCGTCTTGGGATGATATAATATGGGTAAACGAATAGTATCTCAGCATAGGGGACATGGAGGTCCAACATATCGGGCTAATAGTCATAATTATCTTCCTGCAGCTAAGTATAGTGCAAAAAATAAAGCAATCAAAGTGGATGGTGTTGTTATTGATATCAAACATGATGTCGGTAAGAATGCACCTGTTGCTCTTGTTAAATTTGAGAATGACGAAAAACAGCATATGATTGCATCTGAAGGCCTTTCGGTAGGTAAGGATGTAAGTGTTGGTGTGGGTTCAAATTTTGATTATGGTAATGTTTTACCTCTTGGTGATATTCCTGAAGGTACTCCTGTTTTTAATCTTGAAAATGTTCCAGGTGATGGTGGTAAGTTTGTCCGGTCATCAGGTATGTCTGCAACCGTATCTTCACATAGTGGCACTACAACTGTAGTAAAACTTCCATCAAAATCATTTAAGACATTAAATTCATTTTGCCGGGCAACAATTGGTGTTGTTGCTGGTGGTGAAAGGAAAATGAAGCCATTCGGTAAGGCTGGAAATAAATTCCATAACCGAAAAGCTCGTGGTAAATTATATCCAATAACAAGTAAGACTGCGATGAATGCGGTTGACCATGTATTTGGTGGTGACAATAAAGGTGTCCCAACAACAACAAGTCGACATGCATCTCCTGGTGCAAAAGTTGGATCTATTGCTGCTAGACGAACAGGGAAAAAGCGATAAAATAATTTCAAGTGATTGTTATGGTTAATGAGATCAAAACTGATAAGTTCGGAAAGAGGATATTTACTTTCCGAGGTAAAACTATCGAAGAACTTAAAGCTCTATCTGTGGAAGACTTTATGGTTCTTATAAAAAGCAGAGGTCGAAGGCATATTATACGAGGTTTTACTGATCTTGAAAAGAATCTTATAGCTAATATCTATAATAATCCTGATAAATTTGTAAAGACACATGCAAGGGATATGATTGTATTGCCTGATTTTGTAGGTAAGAAAATTGGTATACATAATGGTAAAGATTTTGTATCTGTCGACATAAAGGAAGAGATGTTAGGTCACAGGCTTGGAGAATTTGCACAGACACGAAGGTCACTTAAACATAGTGGTGTTGGTGTTGGAGCTACAAAGTCCAGTAAATTCGTGGCACTTAAATAGAGATTAAAAATGATGTTCAATGTGATATTTTATGACTAATATAAATCACCCTTACAAAATGGATGACAAAAAAGTTGCTCATAGTGGTGCAACTAATCTTAGGGTTTCTACTAAGAACTCTGTAGAGATAAGTAGGTTCATAAAAGGTCTTGGTATTGATAATGCTATTGATTATTTGAATACAGTCGTTACAATAAAGAAAGCAATTCCTTTTAAACGATTCAATAAGGATCAGGCACATCGAAAAGGTGGTATGGGTCCTGGAAGATATCCAGTCAATGCGGCAATTGAATTTTTAAAATTATTAAAGAATGCAAAAAATAATGCTGAGGTCAAAGGTCTTGATGGTGGGCGTCTAGTTGTGGATAATGCACAGGCAAATATTGGCAGTTCCCGATTTCATAGAGGTGCAAGATCATTTGGTAGACGACGTGCAAAGAGTACAAATATCTCAATAACTGTAAAAGAGACAAAACTTAAAAAAATAGTAGTTAAAAAACCATCAGTTAAAGTTGCTAAACCTAAAGTTGCTCCAAAAGCCACTAAGGTTGAAACAGAAAAAGTTGATGTTAAAGAAGATATTAAGAAAGATATCTAGAAATAATGCTTAATGAGGCCAGATTGTATATGATTGAAAGAAAATTTATAGAAGATCACATCAAATCACTAGAGATTGAAGAGTATCTTGCAAAGGTTCTTGAGAAAGCTGATTATAGTCATACTGATATACAGATAACTCCTTTGTCTACAAGATTAGTAGTGCATGTGGGTCGTCCAGGTATTGCAATCGGTCGTGCGGGTAAGAACATAGAAATGATAACTAATATACTTTCAGAAAAGTTTGGTGTCAAAAATCCTCAATTAGATATACAGTCCATTGAAAATCCAGATCTTGATGCAACTTATGTTGCTCATCAGATATCATCTGCAATTGAACGATATGTAAAACCAAATAGAATTACAAACATCTATCTTAGAAACATAATGCGGGCTGGTGCATATGGTGCTGAGATACAGATAAGCGGTAAGATCTCGGGTGGTCGTGGTAGGACTGATAAGAAACAGGTTGGTTATATCAAGAAATCAGGAGAATTCGTAATTGATAATGTTGATCGTGGTTTTTCTGTTGCAAGGATGAAACCTGGTGTGCTTGGAATCAAAGTCATGATAATGAAAAATCTTCCAGAATCTATGCTTATCGAAAAGAGAATAAAAGATGCTGCCATCGCTGTGGCTAAAGAAGCTGCTGATAAGAAAGCGGCTGAGAGAAAGGCTAAAGAAGCTAAAGCTGATGAGAAAGCAGAACCAAAAGATGATAAAAAAGTAGATGATGCTAAAGAAGATAAGGCTGATGATAAAAAAGAAGTAAAGAAAGAAATTAAGAAAGAATCAAAAGCAGAACCAAAAAAAGAAGAGAAAAAAGCAACTGTTAAAAAAGAAAAAGAAACTAAAGCTGTGAAAGATGTAAAAGATAAGAAAGAAACAGTAAAAAAAGAAAAAGCAAAAGTTGCAAAACCTGTTGATAAAAAAGAGACAACTAAGAAAGAAGTTAAAAAAGAAGAAGTTGTAACCGAGAAGAAAGTCGCAGATAAAGTAAAAGCAACAAAGAAAGAAGAAACCAAGGCTGTTGCTAAAGAAGAGAAGAAATAAGATTAAGGTATGTGATATTTATGGCTATATTCCGTCCAAGACAGATAAGAGATATGAGTGCTGAAGACAGAACTAAAAAGCTTGATGAATTAAGACTTGAGCTTTTCAAAGAAAACGGCAAGATCGATGTTGGCGGAGTGTCAGATAACCCAGGCAGGATCAGTGAAATCAAGAGAACGATTGCACGGATACTGACCATTCAAAAGGAGATGTAAATACTAAGATGCAGGATATATGCAATAAGTGTGGTCTTCCAAAAGATCTTTGTGTCTGTGAGACTATTTCCAAAGAAGCACAGCAGATTGAGATTACTTATCTGAGAAAACGTTTCAGAAAGTTTTCTACAATGGTAAAAGGTCTTGATCCAAAGTCAACAAACATCAAGGAAATAACAACGACTTTAAAAGGAAAGCTTGCTTGTGGCGGAACATCAAAGAACGGTTTGATCGAGCTACAAGGACGACATGCGGAAGAAGTAAAAAAATTGCTTATAGAAATGGGTTTCAGTGAAGAATCAATAATAATTTCATAGGATGTTTTCATGATAACTCCACAGAATCTCATAAGGCATGAGCTTGTTGGTCTTGATGCAACGGTTTCGAAATGCAATGATACAAAATGTATCGGTATTTCGGGTTGCATAATCGATGAGACCAAGGACATGATACTTATGATGTCTGGCCAAAATAAGATTTGGCTTGCAAAGGATAAAATAACATTGGATATAACAATTCCTTCGGGAGATGTTGTTCGAGTGTTTGGGGAACGTATTTCCGGACGACCTGAAGATCGTATAAGGAAAAAAGTTCCAGCAAAATGGAAAAAATAATTCATAGTTGTTTAAAAATAAGAAAAAGGTTTGATATAATGGCAAAAAATGCTGTAAAAAACATAGGAATCCCGACCAAAACTGTCCCTAAAGATGTATGTACGGATGATACATGTCCCTTTCATGGTACTCTTAAGGTAAGGGGTAAGATATTTCAAGGAATTATAGTTTCAGCAAGTATGGATAATTCAGTAGTTGTTGAGTGGGATTATACTTTGTTTATGCCTAAGTATGAACGATATGAAAAACGAAAAACAAAAGTTGTCGCTCATAGACCGTCATGTTTCCATGTAAAGAAAGGAGATACTGTTCGAATTGGTGAGTGTAGACCTATAAGTAAAACAAAAAAGTTCGTAATAATAGAAAAACTTTAAGATGATTATAAAAATTATGGTGATAATTTATGAAAGCTATGAGTATCAATTCAACAAAAGGTATACAGACAGGAAGCATAATCAGATGTATTGATAATTCTGGTGCCAAGAAGTTGGAAGTCATAGCTGTTAAAGGTTACAAAGGTATCAGAAAAAGACACCCATCTGCAGGTATCGGTGGTGTTGTCGTATGTTCTGTCAAATCTGGTAATCAGAAAATAAAACACGAAGTTGTAAAAGCTGTTGTTGTTACACAAACAAAAGAATTTAAACGTGCAAACGGTGTAAGGATTAAATTCCCAGAGAATACTGCAGTGCTTATTCAAGATAATTTTGAGCCAAGAGGAAAGCAGATAAAAGGTATTATTGCAAAAGAAGTTGTGGAAAGATTCCCAATGATCGGAAAAATTGCAGCAACAATTGTACAAAGGTGACGTAATATGAAAATTGGTAAATGGTCTTTAAAATGGAAAGGTTCAAAGGAAACTGCAAAACAAAGAAAATATCTTTATAATCCTCCACTTCATGTCAAAAGACAATTTTTATCTGCAAATCTTTCAAAGACATTGAAGC
>DAOVHT010000046.1 GCA_030671745.1 Candidatus Nanohaloarchaea archaeon | reverse complement strand
TATTGTAATTACCATCTAAAATGCAATGGTAAGTTTCAATCTGTCCTGTAAATCTAGTTCTTTCATTTCTTACCATAAACTCACAGTTAATTATGTTGGTGTATATTTTATAAATTTATGCTACTTTTAAGGGGTGTATTTGGGTGATTTGCGCAATATTTATAATCTTCAAGAAGTCACCAACCTTACAGCAACACAATAGTAGCAAGACCCAAGAAGACGAGGAATCCCAAGACATCAGTTGCCGTAGTGATGAATATTGTAGCGGACGTAGCCGGATCCTTGCCCAACTGTTTCATAAGAACAGGCACCAATGCGCCGAAAAGCCCGGCAATGACAAGGTTGAACACCATAGCGACACCCACCACGAGCCCGAGCATAGGGCTCCTGTTGACAAATGTGGCAATCACCGCCACCAACAGCCCGGTAATCGCACCGTTGATGCATCCCGCCACCATCTCATTCAATATGACTCTCTTTGACGTCTTGAGTTCAATCTCTTTGAGTGTGAGCCCACGGACAGTGACGGCCATGGCCTGCGTACCTGCATTACCGCCCATCCCAGCAACAATCGGCATGTATGCCGCAAGAAGTATGACTGCAGTCAAAGTATCAGCGAAAAGCCCGATGACAGACGCCGCAAGAAATGCAGTGCCAAGATTCAATATTAACCATTTGTATCTGTATCTGACCTTGGTCAGTGCAGAATCAAGTACATCTTCCTCACGACTGACACCCGCAAAATCATAAAGCGCATTGCTGCTCTGTTTCTGTATCAGTTTCAGTATGTCATCTGAATATATGACACCCATTATGCTCCTGTCATCATCAAGCACCACAATCTTTGAATGCGGATTTTTCTTGAACTGGTTGATGATGTCACTCTCGCCCAGATCATAATGTATCGCAGGCACTTTCCGTATGTGTCTGCTGACCTCTTCCTCTCGTGGATAAAGTCCAAGATCATGCATCAGTATCTCACCGTGCAGAAGACCTTCATGGACGACAAGTATTGCAGGGAGTTTGCCCGTACGCCTCTCATGTTTCCTGATGATCTTTGACACTTCATGGAATGTGGTCTCGCAATCTACCTCGATGTAGTCAAGGCTCATGATACCTGCCGCGCTCGTAGGATCAAACTTGAGCAGATACTCAATCTTCTCTTTCATGTCCTTGCTCAGTTTCTCGATTATGTTCTTTCTCCTGCGCGCACTTGTGATGTTCTGCAGAAGATCGGTCGAGTCATCCGGGGCAAGGTAATGCAATAGGTTGATGATCTCGACACTCTTCAATCTATTGATGATCCTTGTCCTGAGCGTCCTTGATATGTTCAGTAGTACAAAACCCTGATCATTTATGGGGATATCTCTGAATATTGATATCTTGTCCGTTGCGATCATGATTTCATGTATATGATTTTTTTCCACGCTGCTCTTGTACATATTACCAACTATCTTTTTGACAAGGTGATTGACCCATGTCAATATTGGGTGTTTTATGCATATATATAATATCCGGACATAATTGATTTCATGCGCTACTTTGACAACTATGCTTACTTCTATGAGCTCTCAAACGATGAGGAAGACGGTTTCAAGAGACTTAAATCCGAGAAACTAGAATATCTTATGCATCTAAAGACAATCTTAACAGAAAGATGGGACACTCTACCTAAAAAAGAATACCATTCCGTGTATCCGAGCCGAGCCGAACCAGGGCATATGATTACCTTGAAGCGCGAGCATGTCATATTCATCCTGCACCTTGAACGTTCTGAAGAGAAGATTGAGGGCGGGACGAGCGTCCTCCACGAGGTTGACCTAGTGTTTGACAGGGACAGTTTCGCAAAAGTCACAAAGCGCACAGACATGTGTCCTGACCGCGCCAGGATGTCATTCAGGTTGCATAAGTGGGGTGATGAGCGCATGCTGACAATCCTGAAGAAAGACAGGATCTTCAGGCAATTCGTAAAACGGATGAACGAGATATCGTGAAAAAAGTAAGGGGTTAGATTATTATGGCTTTACTGACAAAATCAAAATACATGAACGGACTGCAATGCCCGCGCCTTTTATGGTTCGCGCACAAGAAACAATTGCCCGAGATATCAGTCTCAGACCTGCACAGGTTCAGCCAGGGCCATGATTTTGAAGAATATGTGAAACCATTATTTCCTGATGGTGTTGACTTGAATGGTATGGGTTTCAAAGAGAACATAGACCGTACAAAAGAGTTGATTGGCGAAAGAAAGACAATATTTGAGGCAGGGATGATGGTCGGTAACCTTTTCATCCGCGCAGACATCATAAGACCAACAGATGATGACAAATGGGATTTGTACGAGATAAAGTCGACGACCAAAGTGAAACCGCAACACATGCCCGACCTCGCATTCCAGAAATATGTATTGGAGAAGGCAGGTCTTAAGATAGACCGATGTTTCCTGATACACCTGAACAATGAATATGTAAGAGCTGGGGATATTGACCCGAAAGGCCTAATCATACAGGATGAAGTGACAGATGACGTGAACAAGGTTGATGGCATTGAGACCAATGCCAAAGAATTCCACAGGATAATAAGTATGGATACACCACCTGAATCCTGCATATCGAAGGATTGCAACAAGCCGTATTCCTGTCCATTAAAACCCGACTGCTGGAAAACCCTTCCAGAAAACAATGTACTGCAGCTGACCAACTGGCGCGTATACTGGCAGCTTTTGGATGCTGGCATAAAAGACATAAAAGATGTGCCTGTGGGAACGAAGTTGACAGCGAAAGATGAGATACTGATGACTGCAGTCAACAATGGAACGCCCGTAGTGATAAAAGACAAGATAAAGACATTTCTTGACTCTCTGAACTATCCTCTCTATCATTTCGATTTCGAGACCTTCGACACCGCAGTGCCGATATTTGACCGATCAAGACCCTACCAGAAGATGGCATTCCAGTATTCGTTGCACATCGAGGCAGAGGACGGAACGACACAGCATAAGGAGTTCCTGGCTGATGGTGGCTGTGACCCGAGACCCGCACTTTTAGAACAGATGAAGACCGACCTTGATGGCACAGGAGACATAATAGTCTTCAACAAGTCCTTTGAATTGAGCGTGATGCGCAAGCTGGCCGAAGATTTTCCAGAACACAAGACCTGGCTTGAATCCGCGATGAAAAGGGTGGTTGACCTAGCCGACCCTTTTCGGAGCTTCTACTACTACAATCCCACCCAGAAAGGTTCATATTCAATAAAGAAAGTTCTGCCTGCAATCACAGGGAAAGGCTATTCTGGTATGGACATAAGCAACGGCGCAGACGCGAGCGTCCTTTATTTTTTGACTCATATACGGCCGAATGGAGATAATGACAATCTGCCTCCTAAAGATAAAGTCAGGCAGGATCTGATCAAATACTGCTGTCTTGACACCGAAGGTATGGTCTGGATCATTGACGGGTTAAAGAAGCTCATAGGTTGAAGATGTATTATTATCGTACTTTGCATTACCTAAACAAAAAGTTCTTTATAAACTCCTCAATTAACTATATAAGTGTAACCGACTAATAATCCTTATAGCGAAAAACAGTTTTTCCTATGCTTTTTTAAGGTGGTTTTAAAAGATAACAAAATATTAAAGACAATTCTGGCACAATATCAAACAAATAACAAAATACAGGCCTCTACCGAACTTGTTTTTTAAAATACTCGCGAAATGTTACAATTAGCAAAAAATATTGACTTTTATTGATGTGAAACAGATGGATACGGACGAGACAAATAACCTGAAAAAAGAATATGGCGGAAGCCAGATCAAGGTTCTTGAAGGTCTTGAGGCCGTACGTAAACGTCCCGGTATGTACATTGGTGACACAGGTAATAGGGGTCTCCATCATCTAGTCTATGAGATTATAGACAATTCCATTGATGAATCTCTGGCAGGATACTGCAAGAACGTATTTGTGATAGTCAACAAAGACGGCACAGTATCAGTTGAAGATGACGGTCGAGGAATACCGGTCGACATCATGCCCGAACACGGAAAACCTGCCGTCGAGATAGTACTTACAAAACTGCATGCAGGTGGTAAGTTTGACAAAGATTCTTATAAAGTATCAGGCGGTCTTCACGGTGTGGGTATATCTGTGGTCAATGCACTTTCAGAAACACTTGAAGTGACAGTCAAACGTGACGGCAAACTTTACAACCAGAAATATGCGCGAGGGGCACCACTATCAGAACTGACAGTCATAGGCACAAGCGACTCGACCGGTACAAAAGTGACATTCTTACCAGACAACGAAATATTCCCCGACATAACATTTGATTCTGATATCCTGAAAGGCAGGATAAAGGAACTTGCATACCTGAACAAGGGCATAAAGATAATATTTACTGACAAGAGAACAGATGAGGAGATAACATACCAGTTTGAAGGCGGTATAATGTCACTTGTCGAAGAACTGAACGAGGCAAGGACAACATTGCACGATAACGTAATCTACCTTACAAAGACTGATAATGACGTTGATGTAGAGATTGCGATGCAATACACAGACGCATATTCAGAGACCATCCTATCTTTTGTCAACAGCATCAATACTATCGAAGGTGGCACTCATCTGAGCGGTCTTAAATCCGCACTTTCAAAAGTCACGAACAGTTACATCAAGAACAACAAGATTACAAAAGAAGAAGTCACATTGACAGGTACTGATTTCCGTGAAGGCCTGACTGCAGTGGTATCAATCAAGGTACCCGAACCGCAATTTGAAGGCCAGACCAAGACAAAGTTGGGTAACAGCGAAGTCAAAGGCATCGTCGAATCAATAGTATCATCAACATTATCCGAATTCTATGAAGAGAATCCTACAACTGCAAAACTGATCTGCGATAAGATCCTGTCCGCATCAAAGGCACGTCTGGCCGCCCAGAAAGCACGGGATCTAGTAAGGCGAAAGTCCGCACTGTTCTCATCCAGTCTGCCCGGTAAGCTTGCCGATTGCGCAGAGAAGGATGCATCCAAATGCGAGATCTATATCGTGGAAGGAGACTCAGCTGGCGGAAGTGCCAAGCAAGGCCGTTCAAGGCATAATCAAGCAATCCTACCACTTAAAGGAAAGATATTGAATGTCGAGAAGGCAGGCATGGCAAAGATGTTCAAGAGCGAGGAGATAACCAACCTGATAACAGCTATCGGCACAGGTGTAGGTGACCAGTTTGACTCATCAAAATTAAGATATCATAAAGTGATAATAATGACGGACGCGGATGTGGACGGTGCGCACATAAGCACACTTATCCTGACATTCTTCTATCGTTACATGAAAGACCTGGTCGAGGAAGGCAACATCTACCTTGCAATGCCGCCACTTTACAAGATCCAGTCCGGAAAGACAATCAATTATGCTTATACTGACAAGGAAAAAGAAGATATATTAAGTTCTGATGAAGTACGGTCAAGTGCAAGGATCCAGAGATATAAGGGTCTTGGTGAGATGAACCCTGACCAGCTTTGGGAGACTACCATGAACCCTGAGACACGGTCGCTCAAAAAGATATCAATCACAGACGCAATTGAGGCTGACAAGACATTTACCGTCCTTATGGGCGACAATGTAGAGCCTAGGCGAAAATTCATAGAAGACCATGCCGGTGAAGTCAAGAATTTAGATGTATGATTATAGAAGTGTGAACTTATATGGATAATGACGAGAAGACTCAAGAAGAGAACAAGAACATAATACATGTATCTCTTGAAAAGGAGATGAAAAGGTCTTACTTAGATTATTCTATGAGTGTCATTGTAGGTCGTGCATTACCTGATGTCAGAGACGGTCTTAAACCAGTCCACCGTCGTGTACTTTACGCAATGTATGACACAAGTCTTCTATCGAACAAACCATACAGAAAGAGTGCAAGGCTGGTGGGTGAAGTCTTAGGTAAATATCACCCTCACGGTGACACGGCAGTGTATGACACCATCGTTCGTATGGCTCAGGATTTCTCATACAATCACACTTTAGTTGACGGTCACGGAAATTTCGGTTCAGTTGACGGTGACTCAGCCGCCGCAATGCGATATACTGAGATCCGTATGTCAAAGATTTCAGAAGAATTATTACGTGACATAAACAAGGAGACAGTAAATTTCAAACCAAATTTTGATGATTCATTGAAAGAACCCTGCGTACTTCCGTCAGTCGTACCTAATCTGCTCCTGAACGGTTCAGAAGGTATAGCGGTCGGTATGGCAACCAAGATGCCACCTCATAATCTGAGGGAAGTGTGCAACGCAGTCATCATGCAGATGGATAACCCAGATGTGTTAGTAACGGATTTAACTGATGTGTTACTAGGTCCTGATTTCCCGACGGGCGGGTTGATGTATGGTAAGACTGGTATCATGTCAGCCTACAAGACCGGTCGTGGTAAGATAAAGTTACGTGCCCGTGCTGTGGCCGAAGGCGATCCTGATACGAAAGAAAGAATCATAATCACAGAACTACCCTATCAGGTAAACAAGGCTAATCTGATAAAGAAAATAGCAGGTCTGGTATCAGACAAAGTAGTTGAAGGTATCAGAGATATTAGGGATGAGTCTGACAGGGATGGTATGCGCGTCGTCATCGAACTATCAAAAGCTGCAAATTCACAGGTGACCTTGAATCAGTTATTCAGGCACACCGACATGGAGATAACTTACGGTATCATTAACCTGGCGCTTGTAGACAATAGACCACGAGTCCTTGCATTGAACGAGATCATCGCATATTTCATAGACCACCGTGTCATCGTCATAACCAAAAGGACAGAATTCGAACTACGGAAAGCAGAAGCACGGGCACACATATTGGAAGGTCTACGCATCGCACTATCAAACATTGACGACATAGTCACACTGATCAAGTCATCCAAATCCAAAGAGGAAGCCAAAGAGAGACTGATCGAAAAATATTCATTCTCAGAGATCCAGGCAGATGCCATACTGGCCATGCGCCTTTCAACTCTTACAGGTCTTGAACGTGATAAGATTGACGAGGAATATGATGCACTTTTGAAGCTGATAGCACGCCTTAAAGAGATCTTAGAGTCTCGCGAGGAGATCATGAGGATAATCAAGAATGACCTTATCGACATCAAAGAAAGATACGGTCATGACAGGTTGACCGAGATAGCTCTAGGTGGCGACATCGACATGATCGAGGATGAGGACCTGATACCTCGCGAGGAGATGGTCGTAACCATCACTGAGGCAGGCTACATAAAACGCGTAAAACAAGATGAATACAAGGCACAGCGCCGTGGCGGTAAAGGTGTCATCGGCATGACAACCAAAGAGGAAGACTCAGTCGCAGACATGTTCACTGCATGCACACATGATTACCTATTGTTCTTTTCTGACAAGGGTCAGATCAGATGGAGAAAGGTCTATGAACTTCCTGAGGGCGGACGATATTCCAAGGGCCGGTCGATTGTCAATGTATTGGATCTGAAAGACGGTGAAGAGATAAGATCCGTATTGCCTTCAAACGAGCTTGACGACAAGCATTATATCACCATGGTCTCAAGAAACGGTGTCATCAAGAAGACTTCAGCAGCACTGTTTGCAAGACCAAGGAAGGGCGGTATCCGTGCATTGACATTGCGCGAAGGTGACGACCTGGTATCTGTAAGCATCACTGACGGTGAGAAAGACATATTTATAGGTAGTTATAATGGTAAAGCTATCCATTTCAACGAGAACGAGATCAGGCCTATGGGCCGTACCGCAGCCGGTGTGCGTGGCATCAAACTGAATCCTGGCGACTATGTCATAGGCATGGCGATCGCAGCCTCAGACGGGTGTATTTTGACTATATCCGAGAG
>DAOVHT010000098.1 GCA_030671745.1 Candidatus Nanohaloarchaea archaeon | reverse complement strand
CTTTTCAGCACTGCAGTTCAACATATAAGTGCCTGTTGATGCAGGAGCTGTGAAATTCAAGATATAGGTACCATTATCATAATCAGTTATGTTTGTCAAGGGGCCTGCACCATATGTACAGTTAAGAGTTGCATTTCCTATGTATTCCTCTCTTGCATTCTTCACAGTTATTGTTGCATTTACAAGACGATCAACAATACCTAAAGGATTTGAGATATTAAGAGTCACATTATAAATGTCTGTAACATTAATGGATGTGTTCTCTTCCTTTAATGAGACATTGCCTGAATCATATGCTATGAGTGTAATGTTCCATTCCGCCACAGTGCTGTCCTCAGACAGATTATAAAAACAGGAGAAGATACCGTCATCTGAAACTGCATCACCGTGTGCAGAATCACCGTCATCATAAAGTATGATTATCTCATCATCTGAAGTGACCGGTGTACCCATATCAATTGTTGCATTCATATATGCTGTTATATTATATGGATCGGATGTGATATTTGAGAAAATAAGAACAGAGTCATTCAGGTTATAGATTGTGTAGTTTGTCTGAGGTGTGATTGAAATAGGAATGAACTCATTGTTTTCAAGAGTTATTATTGGCGGATAAAACATCTGATCCCTGAGTGATTTAAGGATTACCTGATTATAACTATCTCCTTGAAACTGCATTATAGCTGTATTGATTACTGATTCATTGGGCGCGATTACCACAGGATCAAGATGGATACCTATACGATCTAAGATTGTGTCATTTTTAGCATAAAAATTTGCATTAGAACTATAATTTAAATTAACAAAACCAACACCAGATCCAAATCCATGCGCCATCCCAAACCAAGACATAGGATTTGTCATATTTCCAAAAATAAACGGAACACCATATATATTAAGTTCATTCAATGATAATGCCCCCGCACTTGTAGAATTCCGTGTCACAGAGGATGCCCCTATATTTGTAAAATTCTGTTCAATCTTTATCCAGGATGTATTTTCATAAAAGATATACCTTTTTTTCATAAATCCAAAACCAGTAACATCAGTGGGATTGTTCCATAATGTTTCAAAACCTGCCTGTTCTACCACACGTTTTATATTCCCTCCTGAAAATGTAGCATTATTTCTGAAATCAAATGAAAAAGTATCTGTCCCGTTTGAAAATTGTGTATATTCCTTTGTCTTACTATCTGTTGAAGGTGTTAGAAATATATTAAAACCCCCCTCCTTAATATCATAAAGTCCGGAAGTATTTTCACCCCTTAATGTATCTATCTTTAGCTTATATAGACTATTATTTACATGGATTTCTTCACCATCCCAAGAATACTCCAGATCAGTTGAATATGACACTGGTGTTTTTGCGCCATTCTCAACAATATCAAAATATACATAGATATATCTTACCTGATTTGCTGTTGTTGTTCCGTTCAAAAGAAAAGTTAGTGTGCCTTCCGCATTTGATGATGCATCAAAACCGGTTGCATTGTCAAACTGGAAAGGGTGCTCAAACAAGACATATCCGGTTGAATTATGTTCATAGACGCGGATAGATTCATTATCAAAAGTGCCTGACTTATTTTCGAGAGATATGAGATCTGTAAAGTTCAGATCTAATTCAACAGGCCAGAAATCCCTGTCATAATTGGAATTGTTTATCGTAAAGTTTGTCCTGAAATGCCAGGATGTATCAAACCAATATGGATCTGATGCAGCCATAACCGGGACAGACAGGAAAATCAAAGCTAACACTATTAAAAAAACCGATGCATAACATTTTACTCTGCATTTATTCAGCAATTAAATCAACCTGCAATCAATTTTTTTGTTTTATCATAAGTCTCTTTTGAGATAAGACCTTGTTTCAGTGATTCGTCAAGTTCCTCAAGTAAGAGTGAGTGATCTTCTGTCTCTTTTTTCTCTTCGGTTTTTTCAGTCACTTTATCATTGGCAGGAGTTGTGGTTTCTGAATCGGGGACTGCGTCGCTATCTTTTTTTATTTCTTCTTTTACTTCATCTGTTACTGGTTCGGTTTTAGGTTCTGTTTTAGGTTCTGTTACGGATTCTGTTTTAGGTTCGGTTACAGGTTCTGTTTTAAGTTCGGTTTTAGGTTTTGTTACAGGTTCGGTTTTAGGTTCTGTTACGGGTTCTGTTTTAGGCTTAACAGGCTTAGCCCCAGATGCATCCGGTGTATCAACCGGTTTTTTAGAGATTTCAGGTTTTTCAGGAGTTGGCGGAGGCGGATTGTTCTGAGTCTTTTTGTCAACAGTATCTGTGGCTTTATCTTCAGGATTATCTATCTCTTCTTTTTTAACGGCTGCATCATCATTGCCGGTCTTATCGCTGTTATCTGCTTTATCTGTGCTGTCTGATTTTTCTGATTTTGTATCACTGTCTTTATCTTTACCTTCGGCTGCTTCTTTATCAGTATCTTTATCAGTTACTTTAGCATTGCTGTCAACATTTTTTTCTTTATCAGTGTCTTTTGTTGTTTTGGTCTTATCAGAATCTTTATCTGAAACTGCGGCAGGTCCTGATGCTGTGCTATCCTCTTTTTTGCCTATCAGATTTCTCATTATCTTTCCGACATCTTCATTTATCTTTTCCAGAGATTCTTCATTCTTTTTCTTTATCGTTACATATTCCTTATCAGATATCTGTTTCTTATGATGCTCAGATTCCAGCGCAGACAGAAGACTTCTTATATCCTCTTTCTTATTTTCAAGAACCTGAAGCTCTTTTGGTATTTCGGCTTCGGCAAAAGGAACTGCTTTTTTCACAATTTTCATCATAAGCTCCAGTTTTTCAGCAAGTGTCTCTATAGTACCCTCTATTTTTGTCATATCTTTCTTGTCAATATAGTTGTCAAATTTAATGCCGAGCTTGTCAACATTCTTAACCATATCATTAAGTACTTCATTCATATTATCCTGTCTTGCTTCATATACTTCAAAATCTTCAAGATTTTTGTTCATAGCGAGAAACATCTTCTCCAATTTTGATGAAAGATTGTCCATTGATTTTTCAGTCTTGGACATATGCTCCATTTTTTTTGCAACCTCATGGTCTATATTTGCAACATTCTCAAGACCTCCAATACTTTTAAGCAGAGTATTAATGCTGCCTGTCGTCCTTATGACATCTTCCATCTTAACTTCAAGCTTTTCTATACGGACTTCCATCTCAGAAGCAAACTGGTCACGCTTCATAAACTGCTTGTTTATCTTTTCAGGTTCAATGTCTTCTACAAGCTCTTTCACACTTGTGAATTTAAGCTCCTGCTCTTTGATGCCTGCCTCTCTTTGCATTACAGTTGTCCTTAATTCAGTAAGACCTTCACTTATGGTCTGCATCCTTTCATCGTTGGATGTCCTTGCTTCTTTTAAAGCATCAATCGTTGCCTTAATTCGTTCAATATCTACATTGAATTTTTCTGAAAATTTCTGCATTATCAGTTCAACGCTCTGTGCAGGTGGTGGTGCAGATGCGGGAGGCGTGCCCGCGGGTGGAGGTGCCGGTGCGGAAGGCGTGCTCGCTTGGGGCGGTGCTGGTGTGGGAGGTGTTTTCTGAGCAGGATGATTAGATGATGTAAGATGCTGTTTGAGCTTTCCCATAAATGAAGTCTTTTTTGGAGTGCTCTGGGAAGGGTCATCAGGAGTATCATCTGAAGTTTTTGGTGTGTCGTTATCCGGTGATGCAGGTGAAGGTGTGTCGGTTGGCTGCGGTGTATCACCAGTAGGAGGTGCGGCGGGTGGTGGTGTATCACTAGTAGGAGGTGCGGCGGGTGGTGGTGTATCGCCAGTAGGAGGTGCGGCTGTGCCATCAGATCCTGGAGCTGGTTTTTTATCACCGCCTGCATTTGGATCTGTATCGCTGTCATCATCAGTTATACCAAAATCAGTAAGCTGCTTTTTTATGTCTTCAAGTTTCTTAAGATTTATTGTCTTTGTGTGCTTGTAGCTAGCTTCAGTGATTGCAGCATTACGATAATCGTTTTCAAGAGATGCAAGAAATTCTTTGACTTCTTTTTTCTTATCCATAAGGCCGTCAAGGCTCATGCCCTGAAATTCACTTACTTTAGCCTTATCTATCTTACGGGTCATATTATCTACCGATATTATATTTTCATTAAAGTCCTATTTATCTGTACATCATATCATAATATTGTTACATCATATCATAACATACTTATCATAACATATTTTTTATCACATATTCTCAAGCCTTGCTTTAAAAGACTGTATATAGGTCTCTGACATCTTGAAGACGCCCT
>DAOVHT010000012.1 GCA_030671745.1 Candidatus Nanohaloarchaea archaeon | reverse complement strand
TGGATATGGAGAAGTACCTTCAGACCTTGCTTTTGACCATAATCAGATCATTGATTATGCAAAAAGAATCAGTTGCAATGCTAACTTTAGGGTTATATAAAGATTCTTGAAGTATTTATTCTATGATTTATCTTATCGGGACATCACATATCGCAAAAGAAAGTCTTGATAAGGTTGACCATAGTATTTCTGGAATCAAACCTGATCTTGTAGCTGTCGAGCTTGACCTTGCGAGACTTAAAGGACTTCAGCAGAATAAGAAAGGTAAGATGAAGCTACCTATCACCCAGAAGATTATTATGTTGCTGTTGCAGAAGATGCAGGAGACACTTTCTAAAGAGACGGGAATATTGCCCGGGCAGGAGATGCTTGATGCTGTGAGTCATGCTAAAAAAGCTGATTCTAAAGTTGCATTGATTGACCAGAGGATTGATATCACTATCAATAAACTTATGCGCGCTATGGGGCTTAAAGAGAAATTTAAATTGATAAGTTATATGATTTTTGGGTTACTTGGTATCGGCGCATCTAAGGTTGTTCCTGTTAAAGGTGGTGTTGACCTCAACAAGATTCCTGAAGAGGAATTCATTGATATGGCTATGGGTTATATGGAAGCGTCATTCCCATCTATCTATAAGGTTCTGGTTGCTGACAGGAACTGGTTTATGGCGCACAATCTGATGAAATTGTCAGCTGATTATGAGAATATTGTTGCGGTTGTGGGCGCAGGACATGTCAAGGGGATGCGTGAACTTCTTGAGAATGATGGTATTTTGGTGCAGGTTCTTTAAAAAAAGTTATAAAGTTTGATTCTGAAGATTATATCAAGGGTTTCTAATAAGTTCGATTGACATGTCACCTGAGCGAAGCGAACGGTGGCAACATTGATCAAACTTATGTAAGTTTGCCGAAGTAGTCTAGCCCGGTAAGGCGATGGTCTCGAAAACCATTGTGTTTGCGCACTCGCAGGTTCAAATCCTGCCTTCGGCGTCTTTTTTATATTGATTATAATAATTATTAGAAATCTCAAAAATAATTTAAATAATAGTTTAGAATAAAAAATATTTATTTTAATTTTATTGAATGATTAATCACATATTAATTGAGAAATTATTATTATTATTATTATTATTATTATTATTACCATCCAACAAAATCTGTCCAACGAAGTCGGTAATGTGTATCTTCATCTTTTGGACATTCTATTTTTTCAAATTTATACCCCACATAAGACCTATCTGGAAAAGCAGTATGCAATAATAATTCTGTTTTAATTTCACCAAGAACACCAGCAGAGACAATATTATTTTGGTTTAATAAAGAATGTATTTCAGCTTTTGTGTATTTTTTACCCACATGATTAGGAGTATTTATATGGCCATCAGTACCATATGTATCTGGACCCTTATAATCATTATCTACACCAAATAATTCGATAAAAGCATCACTTTTTGTTTTAGCACGGGTATAGGCAGTCATACCTTCTGCAGATTCTATAAAATCATTCGGGATTAATAAATCGCTTAATTTCATAGTTATGTTAGGTTATTAAACTTTATAACGATGTCTATTGTTTGTCTCCCAAAAGTAGTTACACAACAATACTTCTTAAGTTTCAGCTTTGAACAAATTATTCAAATCCTGCCTTCGGCGTCTTTTATTTTATTTTTAATTAAAATTATATCAGAATACAAATTAAAAATAATTGACATAAATGTTTATAGAAACAAATGATATGCTTATGCTGCTTTTGGTGAACGTTTAAGTCTATAACAAGTAACATCTTTTTCAGGACCATCTACCTTTTCAAATTGATATACTGAATTTAAGCATGGATATGTCATATGTAAGAAAATTTCTGTTTTTATTTCTCCAAGAGTATGTTCTTCTGGTATAAGATTATTTGCTTTAAATATATCAGATATTTCAGGTCTTGTTAATACCCCACTAACATTATAAGGACTGTCTACTTCAATATATCTCTCATAATTTTTAGAATCAATATCATTAACCATACCAAATAATTTGATGAGAGCCTGAACTTTAGTATTGGTACGTATGGACTCATTACGTATTCTATAATCCTCAGGATATGTGACATTAAATATATAATCCGCATTATGAGGGTCATTATAAGATAACTCCTCATCAATCAAATCTTTCGAACCATCATTTGAAATTAAATCTTTATTCTCAAATCCAGCCCTATTAGCGTGCCTATCAAAGATAGCCTCAACTCTACTAGATTGCCAATCACAATCATATAGCCCGACAGAATTAAGAAATTCATCAGGTATTAAAAGATCAACTAAATTCATATTTATGTTTAAACAATAAACTTTATAAAGGTTATTGTTTTTGCACCCCCTCAGTAATAAATTACTAACCCCCTATATAAAATTATTCTAACAATATATATCATGAGCATTAATAATAAAGTTGAGAAAAAATATGATATTGTAGGTATAAAACATATTTTAGATGAAAATGGAAATAATATTCGTGAAGTTGACAATCATTTATCAAAATATGATTCAACTACAAAAAAAATAGGTTATGAATTAACACCAGAACAATTAGAGGATGTATCACATATTGTACGTATATTAGAAGGAGGTACTGATTTTAATTATGATTATTCTTTGGAATTTGCAGTTGAATTTTATAAATTAGCAAAAAAATATGATTTTGAAATCATACCATTAGATAATGAAGAATTATTTCGGAAACAACTAGAAATAAGTGAAAGGTCTTGTTGTCCATTTCTTAAAACTGATGAAGAAAATGAACGTATTAAGAATGAATACAATTTGATTAATTTGGAAAGATCTGCTTATATTGGACATGAAATCATTAAACATAATATACCTTTAAATTTTACTGGTTTTGGACATATGGTTGATTTAAAATGCATATTTAAATTGAAATCTGTAGATTTTCATTCACAAAGTCCACAAAATGAAATAAAAGAAGTATATGAACAAGTAATAACTGATTTAACAGATGATCAAGATAAAATAACTGAATTAAAAAAACAATATTTTTGATTTTTTAATATTTTCAGCTTTGAATAAATTATTCAAATCCAACATTCGGCGTTTTTTTAATTTGATCCAAGTTCTTTACTTTTAAAACATTCCCTATACAAACTACATCTATGATCAAGATTGGGGATGTGCGCATCAAAGGTAAGACAGTCCTTGCGCCTATGTGCGCAGTATCAACACTGCCGTATCGGATACTCTGCAAAAGACATGGTGCTGCGCTTGTGTTCTCTGAGATGATTGATGCTGATGTTGAGCAGTACGGTAAGTACAGGTTCAAGAAAGAGTTCAATACGGCGGAAATTGAAAGACCAGTTGTTGCGCAGATATTCGGATCCAATCCTAAAAAAATTGCGGAAAGCGCTGAAGTTATGGCTGATATGAACGCTGACATTGTAGACATCAATATGGGATGTCCGTCCATCAAACTGTCACGAAATAATGCGGGCGCGATATTGCTTAAAGACCAAAAACTTATCGCCGACATCATCTCTTCTGCGGCTTCAACTACATCTGTTCCTGTCACTGCAAAGATACGGCTCGGGATTGATTCTAGTAAGGATACGGTTAAAATCGCAAAAATTATTGAGAGGGCAGGGGCTTCTGCTATAACTGTCCATGGTCGGACCATGCGCGCAAAATATGCAGGCAAGGCTGACTGGGACATGATCAGAAAAGTCAAGGATGCAGTCGGTATTCCAGTCATCGGTAACGGTGACGTGTTCTGTGCGCAGGATGCAAAAGATATGCTTGACCAGACCGGTTGCGACCTTGTGATGATTGGCCGTGGCGCAATCGGGAATCCATTCATATTCAAGCAATGCGAGGAATATATTAAAAGTGGAAAAATCATACCTGACCCTGTTGCAAAAGAGAAGTATGATGCATACAGAACTCTGTGCGATCTTATGGACATATATAAGCTTATCAAACCGCAACTTAAAGATTATAAGGTCAATGCATGCTGGTTCACTAAAGGAGTCAGTGGCGGGCGAGAGGCACGACATGAGATTGGCACATGCAAGACCAAAGAAGAAGTTGATGCGGTGTTCTCTAGGTTGTGTGAGTGAGTGAGTTTTTAATATAGGATAATATTTGTCAAATATTTATCTTCGGACTTTTAAAAAGTATAAAAATGCAATACAGATTCATACTTGTTTATATTTATTTTTTTAAAGATCATAGGCTTTTTCAAAAGTTTTAAATGATTGCAAAAATGGTTCAATTGTATCTGTGAGAATTATATCGTCTGAAAGTCTCTTTGCTTTATTAAAAATAGAATTTAAATCACGCATAGTTGAAAATCCATCATTATTAATTATCTCATTTCCAAGTGTTGAATAAGAATCTAATAACGCTATCTTTGCAGATGTACTTTCAATATATGATGGGTTGGCAGAAAGCACAAATTCCCTTATACTAATAGAATGATTAAAATTTAGTTGCTTTTCTTCAGAACTCTTTTCAGACATTGCAATATTAAATTTCACATCACCCCCGAGCTTGAGAATATTATATTCATCTTCAGTTATAACGCCATTATGATGGGCTATTTTAGACCAGATTGTATCTAGACCTAATTCATCAAGGATTGAAAGGCTGTCTTTAAACAGCGCTAAAGTAGCCTTATTATTCCCGACATTCCTATTTGTAAGAGCAAGATAATTATTTGAAAGTACTTGGAGATACTTGTCACTTTCGGAATGATATAATTTTGGATCTACTCTTGAGCCCTTTATAGTTTTTTTAAAGGTAGACGTAAGTCCACGATTCATAAGTTCTATTAAGTCATCCGGAAACTTATTTTGAGGGTTAGACAATGTTTCTGAAAGACACATATAACTTAAAATATGATTATAAGCACCATACTGACTAGAAACATCATAAAATGGAAATGATTTTGATTCGGAAACGGAGATTTTATCAATCCCCTTTTGAAGTCCATTAAGATTATTCGTTATAATGAAACTCTGATTGTTATACATAAGACTTTTTGCAAGACCAGTTAGATCATAAAGTTTTTTACCCTCATCAATCGGTGATATTTCTTTAAGAAGACTGTTTACGCCAGACAAGCATCCCTCTGCAAAAGAATCTATATCATCTGTATCGATTAAATATGTTTCAACAAGCCATTTTAAATCTATTTTCTCAATCTGAGTCTCAGACATCATAACATCCACTAATTAAATATTATTTTCTGATATTTAAATGTTTTTTCATTGATAAATGATAAAATGTTGTATTTCATCTTATAATATTAATCCAATAATTATTGTCTATGTTTAAACTTCCCGATAATGTTGTGCTAATTAATGAAAAATCAGTATACACTTATTCTGAACTGAAAGAAATGTTTCCTGATTCAAAATTATTATGTGTCTGTGATTTTTATGTCCAGGGTGCTGAAGATGGAAATATATCAGATGAAGGTATAACCTATGATGGTGTACTGAATATTGATCATCATGCACCGATTGAACAGATGTATAAACAGATTTCAAGCACTACTCTCGCGATTGATTATGTAAAGGAACATGGTATTCTTCCTTCAGATCATAAGATAATCATCAATCATACTGACTGTGATGCTGTGCTTTCAAGTATGATTATGACTGGTGCTCTTGAACCGCTTGAGATTTATAATGATGCAGCCATTGCAGCAGATCATACTGGAGTTGAAAATGATATTTCCGACCTTCTTCAGGCGTTGCAGGAGACGAGGGATTTACCATTCATCATGGAGAATCTTTGTCATCTGCAGGATGATGAAAAGATAGATACTAAGGCTGAAATGTTGCTTGAAGATAGAATGGAAAGTAGAGAAGAAGTAAAACAACTTGTTAAGGATGGAGCATTTTCAGAATACAATGGTATTTACTACATTGGTCGGGATGAAAAGATTGAGTCTGAACTTGTGCCTGAATTCCTGCCTGATGCAAAACTTGTTGTCTTGGCAAGTCCTATGCCACCGGATTCTGAAAGAGAATGGGAGATAAAGGTCCGGCTTGGGAAAAATACTAGAGATATAAACTTAAAGAAGCTTAATCTGCCTGATTTCGGTTGCCGTTTCAATGCAGGTAGCACTATGAGACTTGGTGGGACTGATATCGAACTTGAAGAATATGTAAGGAGAGTCTATTCTGAAATTTCAAGAGTATATGGTGCTTAGTTTTTCTTTCTATCTTTACGTAAAGTTAATAAATATGCAGCTGTCAAAAAAGGAGCCCACGGTAGTAAATTTGGTGTGGATTCAGGTTCTTCTTCATCAGCTGGGTCTTGGTTGTCTTCAATGTTTTCTGTTAAAGGGGAAGTTTCAGGAACATCAGAATTATCTGGTTCAGATTGCGGTGTGTCAGGTGCAGATGTGTCTATCGCTTCAAAATAGTCTGTTTCTTTTTCTCCAACGATTGCGTAATTGCCTGAAATTTCAGGGGGTGTAGATTTATATATACAAACGTTATTAACATCATCACACCTTATATGAGTTGTATTAGTACCAACCCACTCCTTAATATCAGTATCATGATACATAAGTTCGATTGAATTATGATTGATCGATTTTTCAACCATTATTTTTTGTTCAACTTTGAACCCAATAGATCTATTTTCCATACCTTCACCTGTGCCAACAAGTCCAAGATACATATTAAAATACATTGCTACAATGCCTTCCGGTTCTTTGTCGACCAATGCTGATAACTCTTCAAGAACTTGAATATTAAGATTCTGTAAACCTTTATTTTTTGGTGACATAAATTCAAGATAATTTATCGGATTGTTTGGATTATCAAAATAATATTTAGTTAGTGTATCCTTTATTATCTGTTTACCTAATACAAATTTGTGAAGTATATTCTCATAAACTTCGCCACCGGTACCGCCTCCGCCGCCTCCACCGCCGCCACCACTTGGTGGAACTACGGGAGGAGTTTCAGGATCATCTTCTTCAATTACTTTTTTTGTTATGTCTATCGGGAAAAATAACGAGAAATTATTTTCGTTGCCTGCAAGATCGGTCGTGTTGACATCAAGACCTGAATGATTTCCTTTGGTTAAATTGTTGAAATAAAGTATTGGATTGGTTAAAAATGTACTGTTTGTTGCATTTGCGACAAGACCCATTACTGTTGCATAAGTTGATGCAGGTTCAGTTAGGTTTAATGTTAATTTTACATCATCAATATTGCCATCCCCATCTCCGTCAAAAATTGAGATTATGTAATCTATAAGTCCTGGTTGTGTTGTGTCTATTGATGTTGAGAGTTGTGTTGTTTTTGAGTTGTTATTCTTGTCAGAAACTATAATGGTGTAATCATGTTCACCTTCTGTCTGATTATTTAAGATGAAGTTCCAGTACTTTTTTAGATCTGTGCTGTTTAACAGTACAGACTCACCTTCTTTCACCAGAATACTTACATTTTCATTTGTAGTTATTGAAAAAGTTACATCGTCTAATTTGTCATCTGATTCATTTGCAAAAATGGATAGGATTTGATTGTAAAAGATTGAAGATTGATCATCTATAAATGATACATTGTAAGGATAATAAGATCCACCACTTACCATTTCTCCAATTTCTTCAGACTTAAATTCTTGATTAGTATCTTCATCAAGACAAAAGAAAGTTACATTTTTTCCTGCATTTGTTGCATCAAAAGGTATGGTTATTGAACAATAATCATCTCCAGAACCATCAGTAAACCAGGAAGTTATATTATATGAAGTCCCGTTGACTAACGCTGTCAATGAAACTTCTGAAGAATTTACAATTGAACCGTCAAGGAAAGCGTAACCTGCAAACATTGTAGGTTGCTGTGGTATATTTTGAGTTACTGGTTGTGCCGCCGCCACTGGTAGGATGTCTGGTAAATCAGATAGAATTGAATCCAGTTTATGGAGCATCTCTTGATATGCTGTGTCTGCGCTGTCTGGTGCGACATCATGATTACTGTCAAAAGCTGATGCAAAGCCTGACATCAATAAGGAACCCGCAATTGCTAAAGGTGCGGCGGCTTTGGTCAATGTCTCTTTTGGATTTGAAATTGCAGCAGAAATTACATCAGGAATCTCTTTTAATGTGTCTGCAAATGATGTAATCCTGTTTGTATCTTTTGACTTTGATGTTGAGTTTTTGGTCAAAAGAGCTTCTCTGTATTTTAGATTTACTGCATTGATCATCAATCTGTCGTATCCTAAAAGGTTGTCAAGGTCTGTTCTTGCGGATTTTGGAAGCATAGCCTCAATAATTATTGAAAGATCCACTGAAGAATCTGTAGCTTTAAAATCCATCAAACAATCTGAATATGTTTCTTCAAGATGTGTCTTGCAAGACTCAACAAGTTTTCTGTGTGTTTCAATATCATATATTTGACTGCCCAAGTTTACTTTAGAATAACCTTTATCTTCAAAGCCCTCAATGAATTGGTTTGCATAGTTTATCTTCTGAACAAAATTAGCCCAAGCGTTTTCTGGTGAAACTAACGCAGCAGAATAAATAGGTGAACAATGTATCGTGAAATCAAAGGTGTCTACATCCTTATCTTTTTTGTCCACAAATAAATCCATCTGATAAAACCTCACACCGATAGATCCAAATTCTGGACATTACCATAGATTAAAATTTCTGTTTCAAGAACTTCACCGTTATAAATTAATTCAACTGTTGAACCCTCAAGTCCTGGAACAGTTATTGTATAGTATCCTTCAACAACTGTGGTTGTCTGATATTCGGTGTTGTTGATTCTTGCGATTATTGTTTCTCCTATATCTGCAACAGTATCATTTATGTACAGAATGCCCCAGAAATTTGCTGGAGGTAAACCACCACCTGTTGATGAGGGAATTAGTTCGGTACTATCATCAGTGTCATTTTCAGGAAGGTCTGTTGCAGGTGGGGTCACAACGGGTTCGTCGTCTGGCGCACTGCCGGATGATCCGCCACCACCGCCTAAGACTGGTGGTGCTTGAATCTGTGTATCATTATTCTCATCAGAATTTTCATCTTGAACGGATTGATTATCTGATTGATCTTTATCTTTGTTCTGATCTTCATCTATATCCTTGTCAGAGGCATCGGATGCGAAAATAGAATAAGCATCATCATTCTCAGTCCCTAAAGGATTACTAAAACCATCCGGGAGTGTATCATCATTTACATCATTGCTTTTTGCGCCCAATGTTGCAAAACCTGTTATTGATGACATGTCTATTGCGCCTGATTGCGCAACTATATAGACTATGACAAACATGAGTGGGATTAAGAGCGCTATTCGCATCTTCAGTTTCCAGTTCTTTTGATGTGTTATCTTCTGTCTTATGTTCATCTTAATCTAAATTCCTAAAACATATTTCTTAACAGGTGTTGGTCCATTCCAGAGTTTCAACCTCTGTCATGTTTATCCAGTAACCGTATCCTTTTGTGAAATTGTCAAGAGAATTGACCTGACTTGGTGCTGCAGGATTGTTTAGAGTCCATTTCTCGTAGTCTGCACCTTGTGCTGTCTCGTTGTATTGCCAGACAATAGTATAATTACCTGCAACTTGGGATAGCATACAACTGATCTCTGCTGAATCATCAAACGGATATGATATAAGGTTCCAGCCCTGATTCAGATGGATTGTTGTTGAAGCAGGTATTGTGCCTATAACTGTCAATGTATCCGCAGCAGTCATGTTTATCCAGAAGCCTTGAATATTTTCAAGAGTTTTCAATGAACTTGATTCAACTGACATTGATGGATTGTAAGATGGCCAATTGCCATCGACTGAGGTATTGTATGCCCAGACAATGTTGTAATTTCCATCTACTGTTGACAAGACATCATCTATTGATGCGCTGTCTAGGACGTATGGGAAAGATATTAGGTTCCAGCCAAGGGCAAGGTCTCTTTCAAATGCGTGATACTTGTCTTTGACCTCTATGTTGAATGTTGTAGAATCATTAGAAATCCCATCAGAAACACTAATCGTTATTGTGTAATTTCCAGAGTCAAGGTAATCCGGTGTCCACTCGAATGCATTGGATGTAAAATTCCATTTAAATGTTGTATTATAAGTATAAACAAATAATCTTGGACCATCAATATCAGTCCTATTTGGAGAGATTATTATTTTATCATTTTCAAAAACAATCATATCTGATATGGGTTCTATATATGGTGCATCATTTAAAGGTGCTACTGTGAGTGATACAGTGGCTGTTGTGCTGTTTACGATACTGTCGTTGGCATTGTATGTGAAACTGTCTTCACCGGTGTAATTGGCATCTGGAATATAGGTTGTAATATTCCCGTTTAATATAACTGTTCCATGAGATGGACCCGAAACAATATTATATGTCAATGCTTCGGGTTCTGCAGTTGTATAATTAGCAGAAGAACTTGTAGTTACAAGAACTCTCCTATCAGAAACATCATTTGCATAATATATAGCCTCTAGCCAAACTGATACGCCTGAAGTGCCAATTGATTTGGTCTCATCTTCATTTAATATTTCATTTTCTGAACCTACTCTGAAACCCACACTATCATTACCGATAGCAATCACTTCGAGAGTCTTGCCTTCGATATTAATAGTTGAGTTTACCGCCATCAAGGATTCAACAGCATCAAATAATGTCAACTCATTGTTTATGACATCAGCATCAGTTGCAAAAAGTATGATATATTTTTCTGTATCTTCGGATACTATCTTTTCTAAATTCTGAGCGGCAGGTATATCATTCACTGCAGTGACTGTGATTGTAACTGTTTTAGCCGTGCTGTTGACTGTGCCGTCGTTTGCGTTGAATGTAAATGAGTCTTCGCCGTTGTAATTGTCATCAGGTGTGTAGGTTGCGGTTGCGCCGGAGATTGAAACGGTACCATGTGATGGATCTGTTACAACTGCATATGTTAAAGAATCATCGTCTGCATCTGTTGCATTGAGTGTCATTGCAACCGCTGTGTCTTCATCTGTTGTTGCGCTACCATCTGCTGCGACCGGTGCATCGTTTGCTGTTGAGACTGTGACTGTTATGTTTTGTGTTGCAGTTGCATTACCTGAATCAGTAAGGGTCAATGTCACTGTGTCTGCGCCATTTGCATCTGTTACTGGCGTTATTGTAAGGACATCTGTAACTGCATCAATTGATGCTGTGAATATGGATGTGTTCACCCCACCTATTGTCCAGGTCAGAGAAGCGTCGCTGTCTTCTACATCATTTTCAAACTGTGTAAGGTCAAGGGTTTCCTCTATGTCTTCAGGAGTTGTTATGTTTGTAACTTCTGGGTCTATGGTCGGTGCGTCATTTACTGCATCAACTGTGATTGTGATTGTTGCAGTGTTGCTGTCTGCTGTACCGTCGTTTGCCTTGAATGTGAATGAGTCTGCACCGTTGTAATTTGCGGTTGGTGTGTAGGTTGCTGTTGTGCCTGAAATTGTGACTGTACCATCGGTTGGGTGTGTGACAATTGCATAAGTCAGATTATCCCCATCCGCATCTGTTGCTGAAAGCGTGATTGCTTTTTGTGTGTCTTCGGGGGTTGATGCGGTGTCATCTGAGGCTGTCGGGGCACGGTTCTTGTTCGTGACTGTGACTGTTATGTCCTGGTAATCTGACATTGCGCCATCTGATGCTGTAACTCTTACTGTGTATACGCCTGCATCATCATAACCTGTTGTCCAGTTAAAATGATCAGTATTATCTGTAAAATTAGAATTATTTGTTGAATATGTCAGTGAATCACTGTCTGCATCGGTTGCTGTCGGGGTGATTGTTGCTGTATCTGTCTCTGTGACGGATATATCAGATATTGTAGCCAATACAGGTGGACGGTTTATGTAAAGGTCAAGTCTGTTTGAATAACCAGGACCTGTAAAGATTGAGCTGTTAGAATAAATATCAATTACATATAGGGATATGTTGTCGCCAGTCTCTGCACCATCTTTCCCAGAAATTGCAGAATCGTCTGTAGGAACATTGAAAGAATAGAAATTATTTGTGGTATATTCATCATATGTCGTAAGGGTTGATGAATAGGTGATATTGTCAATCTTTGCGGTGATGTTTGTCCCTATAGATGCATTATGGCTGTCTGCGCCGAGGTAGACATAACCATAAAAGTTGGTCGGCTGTTGCGGGAATGCATAAGCCGCTGCAAAAAGTGCAGAACAGAATAACAAGAAAGTTATCACAGATAGAACCATATTTGATTTCTTTAATGAGAAAAACACATAATCACCAATAAATCTATTGGGTTATGTAAATTAATAAAACTTTATATAACTTGGTGTTTTTGTCATTAGATAGTGCTAATGGGCAGTTGTGTGCTATAATCTTAAGAAAAAGTGGTTGATCAGGTAAATAATGATGATGATTACGGCAAAACTTACTATCACTTTCATCTGGGTTTCTCTTATCTTTTCTGCTTTTGACTTGTCGGCCAACATCAGTTGGTAAAGACGTTTTCCGCTTTCAGTCTTTATTTTTGGATCGTTTCTCTTTTTTGATTTCTGTGTTTTTTTATACATCGGAAAACCTCAGACATCAGCAAAGTGCATCTGCATCCATGCAGAGATCGCAGGTCTTGAGAGATGGTGCAATCTCCTTATGAAGCTCGCAGAGAAGCCCTTCTTTTCTTATCTCGCGGCAGATGTTGCACATGATCCCTGTGTTCTTGCGTTCGTTCTGTTTCGCTAAAGTTTTCGCTGATTCTTTTATCATTGCGGATACTTTCTCATTGCTGTTCAATATGACCACTTTCTTGCCTCGCAATTCACGGCTGTACTGGGAGATTGCGGGCTGTGTTATGCACATCAGGTTTGCGGTCTCATTCTGGGTATGGTGCAGGTTTTCCATAAGTTCTTTTGCAATGAGCGCCCTTATGGCAGGGAATATGTTCTTTACCATCACTTCACAGAAAGGTTTCATAATATCACTATAACAGTGTTATGCGCGCACATATATAAATATTGATTAAATTATTGGATACGACCGTCTGATTTAAAAAGTTAAATCTGTTTAGGTATGAGGTCTGTGATAAGGCTTAAAGTATATTATTGAAAAATGTTGATGAAGATGAGTGAATATTTTATAACTGACCCTGAAGAAATTGAAGATATAATATCATTCGGACACACATATATCGGAGACACACGTATATCTGCATCAGTCATAAAACAGGGCATATTCATCAGACCACTTTATGAGGACATAACCGAAATCGAATTTGATATTAAAACATTTCAAACATTATATGATGAATATTTAAAATGTTTTGAGATATACAAGGAATCTGTTGAGATAAAACATAATATGGTCCTGCGCAGAAATACTCAACGATTAAAAAGTGAAGGCTTATTGGGGTCAAGCATCAGGATAAATGAAGATACGATTACCTTTGATAATCTTGATCATACAGATGAACCAACACATCTTGCATATGTATATGAGCGTACAAAGAAGAATCCTGTCGGTCTTGATAAATTCAATGTTTGTGTAGAAGAGATTTCAAGTCCTGTTGAGCTTGAAGATGATGA
The DNA here is from genome assembly GCA_030671745.1 of Candidatus Nanohaloarchaea archaeon. Classification (GTDB taxonomy): domain Archaea; phylum EX4484-52; class EX4484-52; order EX4484-52; family GLR71; genus GLR71. The sequence continues at coordinate 3,751 of DAOVHT010000012.1, read as the reverse complement.
TGAATATTCATTTATACTTATTGGAACTATCAATCAAAGATATACTGTGCCACTTGAGAATTATGGACTCGGTAAATATGTAAGTCTTTCTGAACTGAAAAAGATTTATCTAGAAGTTATGGAATTATCAAGTTCTATTGATTCCTAATTTTTCTTTTAATATGCAGTTTTTGCATAAGTCGTTGCTTGTGGGTTCTTTGCAGAGTCTGTCAATACTTATTTCTTAAATCGTTTAAAACCATAAATTAAAAGAATAAATATTATTATAAACCCAAAGACAGATGATGTGTTAATAAGAAGATTTCCCGTCGGCGAATAATTATCTACTGTTTCAGTTTTTTCGTTGTCATGTTGTTTATTATTATTGAAATCATCTGTGTCATCTAAATCATAGGATTCCAATGTTTCTGAAATATTGTCTATATCTTGGGTTTTATCAGTTTCAACAATAGTATCATTTATTTCATCAGTTACAATTGATGGTGGTACACTGCCACCACCAGATGAGGTTTTATCATTTTCTATGATTGGATCAGGTTCTATTTCTTGACCAAATAAACCATATAGACTAAAATGTGTTAAATTTGCAAGAATATAATTCTCTTGTATTGATACTGTTGACTCAACAATATCCCAAGCCCCATAACTTTCATTCCAGTAATATACAGATAATGTATTTTTATCTAGATTTAATTCAGAAAGTTTAGTCTGATTATAATATATTTTCAATAAAGCATGATTCATATTTTCTGAAATGTTTGTATCGTCTATGAATAAAAAATAATTCATATCCACAAAAGTATCAATAGTATTGCCTGTTGGATTTAATTCTATTTTTTTTAATTGAATAGTACCATTAGTAATATTCTTTTTTGGAAAAATGCTTAGGTCATAATTATTTATATTCAAGATTATTTGCCCTGTTGAGCTATCTAAATTTATATCGTCATAAATAATAGTATCTACAAATACGAATGATAATGTAAGATTAAATTCATTGTGATCTCCTGCAGACCAATTTATGTTATCATGTTCTATCTCTTGATCATTAATCTTGAATGTTATTTTATCATTTATTTCTGCAGGCACATGTATCAAATAATAATCACTTTTAAAGAGACCTACTGTTGTCTCTGCCAATAATGTGTTATTTGTATATGCAGATATTATTGCACCATTACTTGAATCCATGTTTTCGATTGTTACTTTACCCCACCAATCCCCAGGCAATTCGCTTGCATAAACGGGATTAATTAGTAATAGAAAAGATATACAAAATAAATAAAGGAAATTGTTTAGATTCATCGTATCACTAAAGTATCTGTTTGTGTCATATTAATCCAGTATGGTGTATTTGCATTATCCACAAAATGAGTTAAATCGTTTATGGGTCTATTTGGATTATAAGATAACCATTTGTCTGAAGATTCATCATAATAATATAATAGTTCAAAATTATCATCTAATGATTTCAATACATTTGATACTGAATAATTTCCATTTAATGATGGGATTGTATCTAATATTATTTTTGGGAGGAATAAATAGTTCCAGTATTTGCTGAATGTTTCATATATGTATGATTCATCAGGTTCATCTATTAAATCAACATGGACTGTTAATGTTTCTGTGTGAGTATTATGTACTTTATCATATGCAGTTATTGTTATGTTTTGGTCGCCTTCGTAAATAGATATGGCGGGAGAATTACTACTACCACAACTTAAAATAGGAGGAGTACCATCAACAGAAGCACCACATGTAGTTATTTGAAGAATACCGGTATCATTAGATGGAGTAGTATATGAACAATCCTCCCAAAAGGTTGCATTTATTTCTAAATATTGTGTGGCATCCCATTCTACTTTTAATTCTTTTGTAGAACCATTATAACGTCTACCATTTATCTCCCAAAATAAAGTATCTTCTGGAAAAGTTATATTGAATGTGAAATTCGTAGTTTTATTAATTTGAGGTGTGGAATTTGAAATAGTAAATATTGGTCCAGTGTTATCTATTTCTATGTATCCAAAATCAATTGTTTTATGGACATCATTAGTTATATTTTTGAAAAAAAACTCCACAGAAATATTATATAAACCGTCTTGAACATAAGCACCATGGGAGGTACCATTCCATAAAAAGTGTAAATTATATAAATCAGTTGTATTATACACAGTTGTGTTTTGGATAATATTTGAATTGTTATCAGATATCAAAATACTATATGATAATGTATCATACATTTCGGTATTATTTATAAATTGAATTCTAAATAAATCAATTCTATAATTGTCTAAAATATTATCCTTATTTTTGGGGGATATTTGAGAAATATTATTTGAATAATCTAAGGTTTCGTTATATATGCAAATCTCAGGAGTATCTGGTGTCTCTACAAAATCAATTACTTCAAATGTGACATTTGAGATTATAGGTGCCTGCACACTATCATATGTTGCCATCACATTAAGTGTAGTGATACCTAATGGCTGATTTGAAAATATGTATGCCGTTCTCATAATACTAACATTTACTCCGGCAGGAGTAAGCACCGCTTCACTATTATTATAATATGTCTCATTCCCGTATGAAACCCAATAATCAAGATATACATCCTGTGTGACCTCACCCATATTCTCAATATATATGTTGAAATTGACATAATCCTGACGCGCAACCTCATAAGGTGGTATCAGCATCACCCGGACATCGTACGGTCCTCCTTTAGATACCCTGAACAGTTTTACTTTCTGGCTTACAAAACCCTCTTTTGACGCAGTAAGAATTGCATAATAATACCCCGATGCCGAACTCATAGGCATTGCATAGTTATAATGATAGAGTCCAGGCGCAGTATTATTTGTATCGTTTAATGTTACATTAAAATACTGATTATCTGCAGGATCATATACGAAAAGTGTCATGTTATCCGGTTCAGTGACGTTCCCCGCATAAGAGAACCACATATCAAAACGCATAACATTATCGGGATACCACACAACCGCAGTATCAATATCTGCTGTAAGACCACCACCACCGGAACTCCCGGATTGCAATATAAATGTAGAATTATCAGCATATGTCACATTAGTCTCTAAAACAGTATCATAATAAGTCATTTCAGCAGTAAAATTATAGATGCCGACTGTTGCATCATTGGGAATAGGGAATGTCGGCACAGGTGACACCTGCCCGGTCGAATCAGTCATAAAAGTTTCAAGATACACTACATAACCATTCGGATCCTTAAGCGATATCGTGACATTGGCATCTTCAATGCCCTCCCCATTCGTATCAGTCACAGTATAATATATCATACCTGTTGAACCCTGATAATATTTTGTCGACTCCGGAGTGAACCCGATAACCAGATTTGTATAGATCTTAAAACTACTGCTATACACACCAACAACGCCAGTATTATCCTGTGACGAAATAGTTATGTTATATGTTCCACGCGCAACAGTCGTACCTGTATAATTAGAGATGTTGAGAGACACATTACCATCCGTATAATTGATAAAATCAGACATATTTCCCGAATAATTAAAGAACCATAGACTTGATGTACCATTTATGGAGACTAGCGACATATTGAAAGTATCAACTGTACCATTCGGCAATGTCACATTCAACATTGTCCAGTTTAGACCTGTTGTAGACCTGTCCGTAATATTTGCAAAAATCTCAATGCTCGCATCCTGCTGAGCCACAACCTCACTCAGATTTACAGAGAATAAAGGAACTA
>DAOVHT010000148.1 GCA_030671745.1 Candidatus Nanohaloarchaea archaeon | reverse complement strand
AAATTAGACGATTTGATACCACAAAAACCATATTACGCCACCGACAATAAAAACAACATCTTGAAGAAGAGAAAAAACAGATAAAGATAAATTTGGATGAATTAAAATTCAAACCAGAACAGCTTGAGAAAAAACTGACAGAATTCAATGCCCATGACAAGCTTTACAGCACAGACATAGAAAAGATAAGATCCCTCCAGGAAATCTACAAAGAGAAGACAAAAAACATGTCAGTCCTTGAAAAACAGACCAGACTTGTAAGAGACAATGAGACCAAGATTGAAAAGATGAAAGACACCATCCCGGAACTTGAGAGATTCAAGATAGTCCTTGAACACACCCAGGTTATGCTTCGCGAACAGTTCATAGAATCAATCAACAATATCATGGAAGATCTTTGGGCATCCATCTACCCTTACAAAGACTACACAGGGATACAGATATCAGTTGACGAAGGTGATTACATACTCCAGCTAAGGAACATGGACGACATATGGATGAATGTCGAGGGCACAGTCTCAGGCGGTGAACGTATGACTGCAGTCCTTGTCCTGCGCATCGCAATGTCAACAATTCTTGCTCCCGGGATGAAGATGCTCCTTCTTGATGAACCCACACACAACCTGGACAGGAAAGCTGTTGAAGAGCTTGCAGAGACATTAAGAACCAAGGTCTCAGACATAGTGGACCAGGTCTTCCTGATAACACATGACGAAGCGATGGAAGCCGCAGTCACAGGAAAACTATACCGCCTGAACCGCGGAGAGAACAAAGAAGACGTGACAGAAGTCATTGAAGTCTAAAAAAACCTCATTTCTTCAGCTTCAGATAGACAGTCGCAACATACCCAAGACCGAAACTGGTAAAATAATACATACCCCGGTCCACAAGCGCAACAATTGCCGCAACATCTGGATCAACACCGACAGCGACATAAAGGCTTATCAGCGCAATCTCAGTCACGCCGGCACCGCCTGGCGTGAGCATCATGTAACTTATTGCTGAACCTAACGTGACAACAACAATTATAAGGACAGGATCAATATAGTAACCCAGACCGAGAAACAAGACCCATGCACGCGCAAAAGACAGGAAGAACATCACCACAGACAATACTGCATTTGTGAACACTCCTTTCTTGTGTTCAAGCAATAGATTGAACGACTCAAAAAATTCAGAAAAGGTACCCATAATGAAATCTTCAAAAATCTTATATGTCTCAAACCGCCTCTTTATGAACTCCAGAAACCGCAAGTGATATATGAAATTCAAGAAAGAGAATAATAGTTCATGCTTACGTTTCCAGTACTTCTGATTGACAAGTATTATAACAACAGACAGCAAAAAGACAATACTCACAGAGACTCTGAATATACCCGTTATTACCGATGGTATCTCAAGAAACAGCACAGTATAGATAGATGTCATTATAAGCATGACAAAAAACACAGCCATGAGTATTGACTTATCCAAAAGTATTGTCGCATACACCTTTGACTGGGGTATGTTGAATAATTTAGATGTATAATGCGCTTTTACGACCTCCCCACCGGTCTTTGCCCCGGGCGTCAATGCATTGAACAGCTCCCCCGAAAAATAGACAGGCAGAAGTCTCGATACATATATCTTCTTTATCTGTACAAGCAAGATAGACCATTTGAAACAGCCCAGAACAGACCATAAGAATGCAATCAGGAAAGTGATGATAATTATACGATGATCAAGAGACATCACAGTACCTAAAATATCCCTTATGCCTATGACTTCAACAATATACAGAAGAAGAGCAATGCTCCCTAAAAAATAAGCTATCTTCTTTTTCATAGAATCCTAATATCATCTGCATCAATAAAAATATATCTTTTGCAGAGAATATCACAGAAAACATCTAAACCTATTTAAAAATATAGAATAATAATATGATTCATGTTATTTCACACAGAAAGACTAAGACTGATCTCAGAGATAGATACACCGACAGACACAAGATTCTGCATCATAGGGCTACCATTCGATTCAACTGAAACAAACACACCCGGACAACGATTCGGACCAGCCTCAATAAGGGATAAATTTCTAGCGCTTGAATCAGAAGACATAACAACGAAAATATTTGATGCCGGAGACATCATGCCTGTGCATGGAAATGCAGAAAAGACCTTGCAGAAACTGACAGAGACAGTAGACGACATATTCTCAGATAACAGAAACATGATACCTATACTTTTAGGTGGCGAACATACAGGCACCCTTGGTACTGTGAAAGCATTGAAAAAGATACACCCAGACCTGCAAGTGATATCCTTTGACGCCCACTACGACCTTAAAGACACAGTTGAAGACGAAAAACTGTCCCATGCAACCGTAATGAGACGCATCCACGACCTTAAGATCCCTGTGACTGTACTTGGCGCAAGGACCGGCTCAGAGGAAGAGATCACATTTTCAGGAAAGATCAACACCGACCTATCAAAAATAGACCTTAAACTACCGATATACTTATCTCTTGACATAGACTTCTTCGACCCGTCATCAGCACCAGGAGTAGGCGACCCGGAAACCGGCGGTTTCTTTTACGAGAATTTCAGAGCGATCCTTGAAGAATTATCGAAAGGTAAAATAGTGGGCGCAGACATAATGGAAGTGAATCCCTTGCTTGAGAACAACATAACCCCAAGCATTGCAGCGAGATGTCTCTTAGATATCTTAGAAATACTAGACAAAGACTGATAACGTTTAAAAAGATTTCTCATTAATTAATCTTGTTATTTTTATTTTGTTCAATATGGACCAGTGGCCTAGCCTGGTTAAGGCGCACGGCTGATAACCGTGAAATCGTGAGTTCAAACCTCATCTGGTCCATTTTTTT
>DAOVHT010000050.1 GCA_030671745.1 Candidatus Nanohaloarchaea archaeon | reverse complement strand
GGTGAACCAAGTCAGGCATTTTCGTTGTCTAAATTGCCTGTTGCAGGGGTTGGTCTTGCTCGTGAAGAATTTATAATCTTAAGTGAAGTCAAGGCGCATCCTATGAAGCTTATAGCTGACGGTAAGAGTGAATTGTATACAAATGCTCTTGCGACTGGAATCGGTAAGATTTGCGCTGCATTCTATCCAAGACCTGTCATTGTACGGTTAAGTGATTTCAAGACTGATGAATATGCATGTCTTGACGGTGGTGCTAAGTTTGAACCTAAAGAGGCTAATCCTATGATTGGTTGGAGAGGTTCATCAAGGTATTATGACAAAGATTTCTTGCCAGCATTCAAGCTTGAGTGTGAAGCTTTGCGTAGGGTACGGTATGAGATGAATCTTGATAATCTTACTATCATGGTACCGTTCTGTAGGACTATTGAGGAAGCTAAGAAAGTGAAAGTACATCTGAGCAATTATGGTCTTGATCAGAAGAAAGGGCTTAAGATATTTGTGATGGCTGAGATCCCTTCAAACATCATACTTGCGGACAGGTTTTCTGATGAGTTTGACGGTTTCAGTATAGGTACAAATGACCTTACGCAATTGACTTTAGGTATCAATAGGAATTCTGAAAAGATGAGCTATCTGTATGACGAACGGAATGAGGCGGTTGAGAGGAGTGTGGCTTCTCTTATATCTGATGCGCATAAGCATAGTCCTAGGCGTAAAGTAGGTCTTTGCGGGCAGGCACCGTCTGATTATCCAGACTTTGCCAAGTTCTTGGTCGAGTGCGGTATAGATTCGATCTCTGTCAATCCGGATGTTGCTCTTGATACGATACTTCTGGTCGATAAGATGGAGAAGAAATTGAATAAGTCCAAGCATGTGTTGCACAAGGTCAAGTCAAAGATATTTAAGAAATAAGGGGTCTTTATCTCTTTATTCTTTCTTTTTTTAATTCTTATTTTTTCATTTCAAAAGGTTTATAAAGTTAAATTGTGTCATATGTGTCTATGATAAGTAGTTATAATTGGGGTGTTGATGAGGCTATTGAAGAAGTTGGTTATCGTCTTGGAGTTGTTGCTTCATTACTCGGTAAGCTGGATATGGATAAAGAACAATACCTATATGATGCTCATTTGAGACAGTCTACTTTAAATCAAGTTGATTTTTTAGAAGGTACAACTTTGTCAGAAGATATACCTGTATCTGAATATTCTGATGCTGTGAATCTTTATCATGATGCTCTTGAAAGTATTTTGGATGATTTAAAAAGTAATAAAAAATTATTGAAATGTGATGCGATTGATAAATATCAGCATATTATATTGTTTCTTGATGGTATGGTTGGTGCGATTGAACATGAATCTGTATCTGATGTACCACATGTTTTGAACTATATGTATGATGTTGTGAATAGAACAGTAAAATAGAATTCTTTTAAAGATTCTAAAGCAGACTTGCTAGGTACGGCAGAGCAATGAATGTGCCTATTGTACTTCCAAGGTTTGAGAATACTACAATCAATAATATTCTTGTGACTCGGTTTTTCCAGAAGCCTGTGATGCCGTCTAATCTTGATAGGGATTCAAAGTCTTTGACTCGGGGTTCTTTTAGTTTTGCTTCTGAAAGTCCGGCAAACCATCCCGCAGCGAGCATGGGGTTGAGTGATGTCAGCGGTGCGGCAATGAATGCGACAAGTATCGTAATCGGGTTTGCGAGTGCAAGTGCTGCGCCAAGTGCAGATAATGAACCGTTTATTATCATCCATCTGTAAAGCATGTTGATTGTGACTTCGGTACCGTGTCCCATGAATCCGTAGATTATGAGTGCTGTGAATATCAATGGTATCGACCAGCCAATGTATTTTGTAATATTTTTATTTTTTGGTATCTTTTCAAGGGTCTTGAGGTCTGTTGTCTTTTTTAGGTTCTTCTTGATTCCTGGGACGTGACCTGCACCGACTACTACTACAATTTTTTTTCCTTCTGTGTCTTTTATCTTTTGTGCGAGGTATGTGTCTCTTTCGTCAATCAGGACTTTTTTTATGTTGGGTATGTATTGTCCTAGTTCTTTGAGCATCTCGGACAGCATGTCTTCTTTCTTTAGCTGTTCTATCTTTTTTTCGTCAATCTTTTCATTATCAAAGAACATGCCTTCAAAAAGTATGAACATAAGCTTGAATTTTTCTATGAGTCCCATCATTTTCCATGCACGTTTTAGTGTGATCTGTATGTCACGGTCGATGAGTCCTATCTTTATCTTTTCTTTTTTTGCGGTCTTGACAGCTTCGATCATCTCGCTTCCTGGTTGTACTTTAACATTTTGACCCATCTTTTTTTCAAAATTAGCAAGAAGTAGGTTTGAGAGAAATAGGTATGCTTTCTTGTCTTTTATAAGGTCTGTCATTTTTGTGTTTTCCCATTTCTTTTTCTTTGTCATGGAATCGTATCGTGACTGGCAAAGCTCTACACAGACCGTATCTGGTTTTTCTGTCTCTATTGTGGATTTAACAAGATCTGCGCTTTTTTTTGATATGTGCGCGGTTCCTACAAGAATTATTTCTTTTTTACCTAGCTGTATCTTGTCTATGTTTTTTTGCATAAAGAATATAAGGGGGATAACTATAAAAATATGAAAGAATCAGATAAAAATAAAAAAAGGAGAAAAGAGATCTACTCTTTCTTTTCTTCGGTTGTCTCTGCAAGAAGATCTTCAAGCTTTTTTGGTCCGGCTTTTGTTATCTTTGCATTCACTTGGGCAGTCTCTGTACTGATTGTGTTACCCCTTATGCTTTTTCTTCGCCTTATGCCTTTATTGTACTTGTATCCAGGACCGTGCGCTATAAGGATTCTTTTTCGTGTTGCGCCTTCGATATCTTTTCTCATACCGAATCCATTTTTGTCTGATCCACCAGTTACTGTAACTTTGTATCCAGGAAGACCTAGAATGCCTGCGTCAATCTCGTCACCGATCTTTTTACCAACGATTCCTGAGACAGCTTTATCTTCCATCTCTTTCTGGATTGATTTTCCTGTCTTAGGGTCATTTATAACAAATTTTACCATCATACATAATCACCTTTTTACTTTCCGCGCTTTTTATTAGCCCTTATTGAAGGTCTAATCTTTTCTGCGCCACGTCCTTTAGTCCTTACAAGACCTCTTGATTTCTGTCCAGCACCAGTCTTTCCTCTGAAAACACGTCTTGTGCTTGCAGGGTTTGTAATCCAGCCGATGTCTTTATCGGATTGTATTGCCGGGTGATTTGGGTCTACAAGAATGACTTCGAACCATTTGTATCGTCCGTCTTCTGCTACATAGTATGAGTTTACGACTTCCATGTTCATATATTTTCTCTGGACTTTTTCTTCGCCGGTCCATTGCAGTGATTTTGCAGGGTTGTATACTTTATAACCTGACTTTTTAGGTTTTCTACCAGCTCGGTCTCTTGAACGTTCTCGACCACCACGATTGACTCGCACTCGTGCGACTACAAAACCTTCTTTTGCTTTATAGCCTAAGCTTCGTGCCCTGTCAATTCTTGTCGGTTTCTCAACACGTTCAATAATGTCAGTCCTTCTCCATGCTATAAGTCTTTCCTGCCAAAGAGGTCCAAGACTTTTTTTTGGAGTTTTCCATGTGTCTTTAATATATTTGTACATTCCCATTGAATTCACCTTTTTTGAACTCAATCCCGTTCAAGCGTTACCTTTTTTTGAAGGTTTCCACATTCTGTTGCGGTGTGCTCACATCCTAGGATAGTATTAATATTTCTAAAAATAAGAATACGCATGATTAAGTTTAAGAATAAGCTTTATAAAGGTTTAGATTGTGTGTCATCTGTGTTATGTCAAAGCAAAGACATAAAAGAATTATAATTACAGATGTTATTAAGTAGATGTGATACAATTACTTAAATGTCAGTGAGATAAATATTTGGATGTGGATGTTTTATGGATTATGAGATTAAGTTTCTTGAGAAAGATGCGATTGAAAAGGTCGGGAATGATGAGAACGCAAAGGCAATGATCGATAAAGATAATCTTGTCCTGGCATCGGCTTTTGCGATGATAACACCTGACAATAACATATTGGATAAATGGAATGTCAATTATTTTAATGGCGTGACGGGCGAACTTACTAATTTTTTGGTTGCGCATGATTCTGTTGCGCATATCGAGACGTCTAAAAGGGTGCACACGACAGAGGTCAACTCAATTGATATGTCTAATGTCGTCATACCTATCACAAAGATACTGTCAATTGCCATGGATAAGTCTGAGCTTGAATATCCGCATGAGCCAAATAAGATTTTCATAACGCTCCATCACAATGATGAATACAAGAATGAGTGCTGGACCATTACATTATTCAGCACTAACCTGTTTCTGTATAAGATTAAGATTGATGCGATAACCGGTAAGACTATCAGTTCTGAGGTCAAGCATCTGTTGAAGTGATTTTTATTTATCCATAATTTATAATTTCTATTGTTTATGGTTTGTTAGTAAATAGGCACTTTCTATGTTTTTAACTTAACGTGGTAAATATTTTTATATATCTATATGATTTATATGTACTCTGTGGTATTGATGGTTGATGGATATTCTCTCACAGAGTTATGTAATCTTGAATATGAAATAATCCAGACTAAACATCTTACTATACCTTCTAATAGTGAGCCTGATGAATGTTCTGGTATATCAGGTTCAATAATTGACACATATACTTCAAATGGACCTTTTTTAGGGATATGCCTCAATAGCGGTATTGTGAAAATCAATGCACCTAAAAATAAATATGATCTTCATGCTGCATTTTCTGTGCAGACGGGCGGTTCTATACAATTTAATGATATAAAAGGCAAAATTATTTCAAAGTTTAAATCAGGTGGTATTCTTCAAGGTAAAACTGTGAGGGGTGATTATTTCTGCAATGATATGAGTGGTGGTAGCATTAAAGTTAATTCAGTCTATGGTGATGGGTCTTTTAATAATATGGACGGGGGCATAGTCATAGTTAAAGATTTATATGGGATGCATCCTTTTGAAAATATGAATTCGGGTATAGTTATTGTTCGTGAATTCCATGAACAGAAAAGGAATCGTGTTGGTGGGGTACATAAAGGGGGGACTATCATAACTACAGATGGGTCTTTTAACAGTTTTGATCGTTCTTTTAATTATAATCTACTTAATGATACGGTTGTGTTCACTGGTCCGAATGCTTCAAAACAATTGACTAATTTTTCAAATTATTTGCTTAAGAGGTCACCAGAGTGGCTTGCTGAGATGTATAATCAGATTATACTTGGATGCAATCTTAAAAATCCTGAAAAATTCTCAGAGTTTCACGATGAGGATACATTTATGGATAGTTTAAATTGGATGGTGCCTATAGAATTAGAAAATAATCATTCTGATAAAGATTTAATCAAAGAGCTTTTGAGGAAGTTTTCTGATTTGTATGAGAATAAAGATTTACCTGCTTTTTATAAACATCTTGTGAATAATCCAATTCAAGGAAATAAGCCTATTGACTCAACTATGCGGAGGTTATATGGATATGCAAGGGGTTTAAAGAGAAATTCAGATAAATTTTTATATGAAACTGGATATCGGGGAAAGCTTGAAGTGAATGATATGGAACTTGAGGATATATTTGATGTTCTTTTTTCAAAGGATGGGACTGTACAGACAAATCTATTATGATTCTTGTAATTCTATTATATCTTGATATTTATTTGGTTATTGAAATTAGCTTTTTCCGAAATTTTTATATATATTAACAGTTTTATATATAGCATGTCTACTGACTTTAGTATGAATATTTCAGGATTTAACTTAGTCAGTGTGCTGTATAGTCTTGTGCTGATACTGCTGTGAAAGCAGTCTGTATAGGCCTTTGCTGATTCTTCGCGGTTTTGATGCGCATCTTTTTGATTCAAACTTTTTTTATCTGCTATCTGTCTGAAATTATGATTTTTTCGGATATGTCTTTTCTGTGGGGTGTCAGCAATGCAGACAATGAAAAGAAAAGGTGGTGCTGATGACCAAAAAAAGAAGAAAGAATATAGATGAGCGATACTTGAACAATTCAGGTACTCCGACGGCTGTAGTTATACCTTGCGGTCTCTATTATTCTGTCAAACTGCCTAAATGCGCAGATCCGATGGATGTCAAGTCGTATGACTACAAGAACCACAGGGTGCTCTATTCTGAAAGTCAGGTTGATGGATGGGATAAGTCAGAGGGTGTCCTTGTCGTTCCTTACGGATCGAGACTTTATCGGCATGACCTTGATGCTCATATATCTTTTGATGGCAGACTGGATGAGGATTCTGTCATGGCTATGCTTGATAAGATCTACTGTGATGAGAAATGTAAAAGATACAAGATACATTTGATAACTGATGACTGGGACAGTGAATTCAGTTAGTATCTTTTATTTCTTTTTTCATAATAATTGTCATGGATGCAGTCTTGTGCGCTAGATGTAAAGGTAAAGGGCTCTGCGGTAATGCTAATTGTCCGATACTGTCAAGTCTTGAAAAGATGAAGAAAGTTACTAAAAGTGTCAAGACTGACTTTTTTGGGTCGTCACCACCTTCCATATTTGTGGGGCGAGTAGGTTATCCTGATGTATCTTTTGGTGCTCTTGCACCTGCTGAGGAAGGTGATACTACAATCTATGACAGTCCCTCTGACTGGTTCTCTAAAGGTTATTCGATAGATAAGATATTTGGGTTGCGGTCATCACTTATCAATTCAAGTGTTAAGACAAATATTTACCGGAGCAATAATTTTCTGGAAAAGATACAAGAGATTGCTCTTGCATCTAAACCGCTTGATATTGAGGCAAAATATATACGACCCATAAAACCTGATGTCACTATTGATGCATATTCTCGGGTTGCACCTAGTGGACCTTGCGGAATTATGAATAGTCTTGATATATGTGACAATCCTCATGTGCCTATTAAAGTTGATAAGGTTGTGTCGGATACTGATCTTCGCGCTTCTGAAGCTATATCCATTCTAGGTGATAAAAATGTATCTGAAAATCATATAACTAAACTTTTATCTGCCGGGCTTTTAGGTGAGGGTGATAAGAGAAAGCTTGTTCCTACTAGGTGGTCTATCACTGCAACAGATGATAT
>DAOVHT010000144.1 GCA_030671745.1 Candidatus Nanohaloarchaea archaeon | reverse complement strand
ATCGGAAAACTTTCAGAAGGCTCAATATCTGCAGGATTCAAGCATGCTGCAATAATGTCATTTATCGGTTATGCTGCCTTATTGCTTGCCACTCTCTAAAAAACTATTTATATGGGTCTTACCCAAAACATATTAAGTGATATTGATGTCGATATTCAAACAATCAAAAAAGAAAGGACTTTCACCATTGATAGCTACAGTCTTATTGGTTGTATTTACAATAGGTATCGCAACGATAATCATCTCTTGGATGAACACATATACAAAAGATGCAACCCTTGATGCAAACGCAGATACGCAAAGTATGCTAGATTGCACCAATACAAATATTGATATCGACAAGGTCTACATACTCTCTGAGAATAGTGTAAAAGTGATTGCACGAAACACAGGCCACAAACCATTGATCTTGAAAGAGGCATTTATCTGGGATGTAAATGGTACAAGGTGTAACCTTAACATAACTGAAGAGACCTTAGCGGAAAGTGAGTCAATTGAATTGGTGAACGATTCCTGTCTGACGACATTCACAGCTGACTGTCCTGAATTTGATATGGCTACAGTATCGACAACCTGCAGTATGACTTCCAAAGTGGAAGAAATTTCAAACATTGTATGTAATGTTTACTGAAAGAAATAACCAAATACATTAATGGAAATAAAAAACAATATATACTATGTAATTAAAATAATATGTAGTATCTTTAATTGATGGATGAATTGATTTTTATGAAACGAAAAGGTGTATCTCCACTTATTGCAGCAGTTTTGCTGATTGCATTCACTATGGCCTTGACCGCACTTCTTACAGCGTGGGTTACACAATTCACAAAAACCCAGCAGGATGAATCCGAACAATATCAGCAAAAGATAGAATGTTCCGGATCAAATTTCATAATAAATGATGATTTTACACAATATATACCGACTGCAACTGGCGGGAACATATCTATTCGTTTTGAAAACATAGGTTTCAATGATATCTGGATTGAAAATATAGCAGTCTGGTATGATGAACGAACAATACCTATATATCTAAATTTTGAACAATTTAATATCCCTGAAGATAAAGATTTACTGAAATATATTGATTTGTATGAGACTGAAAGCGGAACATTATCTTCTGTTGACGTTGATGGTGTAAAAAAAATACAGTTCAAGTCTACTTGTGAGGGTGTCTGGTTTATTATTGAACGCCCCGTAGTCGGTTGGAATACAAATTTATAATTAAATATAACTTATAATCTCGGTGTCTATAATGTATACAAAAAAAAGAAAAGGTATAAGTCCTTTGATAGCAGTAGTCCTCTTGATTGTATTTACCGTTGCGATATCAACGATAATAATCGGTTGGATGAATGATTACACAAAAAAGACAACATCTGATGCATCAGAGAATACAGATGTTGTGGTTGCCTGCGCAAAACAGGTAATCAATATACCGACCTCAATCGGTGTCCAGACGAATTCATCGGGGTATGTGACTGTGTTGGTTGAGAACATTGGGCAGGCAGAGACCACAATAAAGCAGATATTGGCCGTTGATAATGTATCCAATATGTGTCAAATTGACATTGTAAATGCGACAATTGATATTGGTGATATCGGTGTCTTCGGACCTATGGATTGTTCCGCTGAATTTGGTGCTATGGATCCGACATTGACGACAGTCCGCGCAACAACCACTTGCGGTGGGATTGCAGACGAATGGACAAGCTCTTGATTTTTCTTTTTAATTTTTTTAATTTCTAATTTTTCCCCTATTTTTTACCAAACTTGTATATAGTTAAGATAAACAAATATGGTTATGGTACGACACAGATATTATATTTATCTCGTGATATCTTTTATTTTGATGGCCTTTGTTTCAATGATTTCAGCAACACCGACATCAACAGTTGATGTATTGATCCGTCTTGATGGTCAAGGTTTTAGCCCCGAAGAAGATATGGCCGACAATTATGTGGCTTCTGATCTAATACATGATACAGTAACTGCATTGGTCCATGCAACAGGGAAATTTAATGAGATCTCATCAGATTCAGACAGCATGTCCCTTAACACATCCATAAACTCAAAGACATATCTTGTATATACCGAAGGCGACAGAAATACAATCGATTCAAGGATCCCGACACTTATCTCTGATGATTTTGACACAATAGCAGATCCAAGTTTCGGTTTTCCCGTCTCTAAAAAAAATATGATATCGATCAGTTTAGAATATGAAAACATAAATGTAGTAAGTAAAGGTGCGTTTGGCGCAGGTTTTCATGATCTGATCATCGAGAATGTTGGTGGTGATGGAAACATACACATTCTGGACATAAGACGCAATTGATTTTTTTGTTTATCTGATTTTGCTCTGCATATATAAACAGTATCAGCTAATATTGATCTAGGTACTGATGTCATCCCCAAAACCTCAAAAAATTCAATTAAATTATCAAACTTAACACACAACAAATCCATATAGAGTATCTGCTATTACAATTTTTCAATTAACAGTAAATTTCTTAGAACTTATACAGACATCATTAAACCTATAATTTCATGATGTATATAACTTCATAGTATGCCGGCATGTTATTGTGCGGTGCATCGCCGCCGGTTGATTTACCAACTCTTTCAGTTACACTTGTTGGAATATTAGTTCCTTGAGAATAAGCAGTTCCGACATTTGTATTTGATGAATAATCTCGGTTGTGTGTATGTGAAGGCATTTCATCAACAGTTAATGCATGAGTATCAGCACCGCCAGTCGTCCCCGCTTCACCAGAAGCGCCGCGTACAAATTTAGCTCTTAAGTCCGGTGTACCACTCGTACCATTACACAAAGCCCAACCCGTAGGTATATTTGCAATAAGACCATGCCACATAACAATGACACCTGTTGGAATTCCACCGGCAGAAGGTGCTGTTGTCTGTAAACTTCCGTCAGGAAAAATT
>DAOVHT010000003.1 GCA_030671745.1 Candidatus Nanohaloarchaea archaeon | reverse complement strand
CCAAAAAATAATTTATAAAGAAAGATATATATAGCTTCAAATTTCCGCCTTATTAATGCTTTCGGTTAAAGGATTTTAAAAAAAGAAGGTGCGCCCTGAAAAAGCACAACGCGCACCGTGGGGGGAGATATACAGAAAAAATAAAAAAAGGACTAGTTACGATTAACTAGTAAACGCATTTTATACCAAGTTCATGTTGCATCTGCCTGACAGGCTGAGTACTAGGTTCCTGACGTAAATGTTTAGGACCTAAGATATATTCAGACTGAACACCTGTAATTATTGTAATCACACGAAGCTTACCATGCATATTCTCATCAACTCTTGCACCCCATATAGTTGAGGCATCAGGATCAAGATGTTTTGATACAAAGTCACCGACCTCACCGATTTCGCTCAGCTTCATGTCCGGACCACCGCAGATATGTATAAGTGCACCGGCCGCACCCTGGTAATCAACATCTAAAAGAGGGTTTGACATTGCTTCTTCAACTGCCTCTCTTGCCCGTGCTGCAGAACTGCTCTCACCGACACCGATAACAGCCACACCACCATTATTCATTACAGATTTTACATCCGCATAATCAAGATTCACGATAGATGGTGTTGAGATTGTCTCAGTTATACCTTTGATCATTGTAACAATTATTTCATCAGCCACTGCAAATGCTTGCTGTAATGGCATCTCACCTGCAACCTCTAAAAGCTTATCATTCTCGATCACGATGACAGTATCACAAGTTTTTCTTAATTCCATAAGACCTTCTTGAGCTTTAGGTATTCGTCCGCCCTCAATCCTGAAGGGCATTGTGACCACACCTATGACGATAGCTCCCTGTTTCTTTGCAGTCTTTGCAACAACTGGTGCACATCCAGTACCAGTACCACCACCCATTCCTGCGATAAGGAAAACAAGATCACTTGAAGCTACTGCATCTTTAAGATCATTGACTGATTCTTCTGCAGCCTGCTTACCCACTGATGGATAACCACCCGCACCAAGACCCCGAGTGACATCACGACCTATAAGTATTTTTTTATCAGCTTTGATTGACAGAAGATGCTGTTTATCAGTATTGACTGAAACAGTGTCTGCACCTGCGATACCTAATGTATGCAGTCTGCTTATAGCATTATTACCCATACCACCTGCACCGATAACTGTAATTTTTGCATCTTTTACATCCACAAAATCCAAATCATCTTGCTGTGTTACAGGAGTTTCCTGCGAAATGCCGGTCATTCCGGCGCCCAGATTTACATTCTCTATTATTTGTCTCATATTAATTCCCCCAAATAAAAACTATATGTCCGAATATACACATCATAATACCACTATCACGAAATATAGATTAAACCACCATAATATATATTTATTCTGGAATACACTTTACTTGTAGAGATTTTGCCCTATTATCTCTGACACAAATAAAACTAACAGTAACTCAAAGAAGATTTTTTACCCAACATATTTGAATGCCCAAATTCAAATAAATCATTTTTAATCGGTCACAAACGCCCAAATTTGTCGACCATACTAACTTTAATTTTACATCCAGAGTATATATAGTTTACTATTCTAGAGAATATATATTATACCTCACATATACAAAATACAAAAAATAACAGCCCGATTGATATCGTTTTTTTAAAATTAAAAAAATAAGAATCAAAACCCACAATATATCGCCATATAATTACAGAACCATAAAATAACCAAACAGCCTTCATTTCTTATGGAACTCTAAGAAAAAATACCAAAAATATAAAAGTTAGAGTGAAAAATATTAATCAGAAGTGAACAAGATGACAGAAAGGATTGAAAAAGTAGCCAACATTGCACGACTTGAACTGACAGATAAAGAGAAGAGTACGCTTGAAAAAGATCTTGATAACATTCTTGACAGTTTCAAAAAACTTGAAAAGATAAAGACAGATAATACAGAACCTACATTCCAACCAGTTGAAGTCAAGAACATTATGCGAAAAGATACAATAGAAAAAAGTCTGAAACAGAAAGAAGCACTTAAGAACGCAAAAGAAACTGAAGACGGATATTTCAAGGGACCGAAAGCGATTTAAGACACTTAAATATAGTTATATAGATAAATAAGATATTAATAGGTAATAATTATGCAATACTCAAAGATGTCAGCATCAGATTTCATAAAAGAATCAAAACAGGGAAACATAGACGCAAAAGATTTCTACTCAAAATTCTTTGAAGAGACAGAAAAAATCCAAAAGAAATACAATCACTTCGTTACCATCTCAAAAAAAGATGCAGAAAAAGAGATAGATAAACTAAACAAGAAAACAAAATTAACAGGATTACCCATATCAGTAAAAGACAACATCTGCACCAAAGGAATCCAGTCAACCGCGGGATCCAAGATATTGAAAGGTTATATACCGCCTTTTGATGCAACTTCCATTTCGCGTGGAAAACAAGAGGGCAGTATAATAATAGGTAAGACCGTACAGGATGAATTCGGTTTCGGTACATTCTCAACATATTCTGCGTACGGCATCCCGAAAAACCCAATAGACACAACACGGAGCTGCGGTGGATCTTCAGGCGGTGCAGGCGGATTCACAAAAGCGATAGATATGCCACACATAGCAATCGGAGAGTCAACAGGAGGCTCAATTTCCTGTCCAGCAGCATTCTGCGGAGTTATAGGACTCACACCCACATACGGACGGGTCTCAAGATATGGTCTAATTGACTATGCAAACTCCCTTGACAAGATAGGCCCGATGGCAA
Source organism: Candidatus Nanohaloarchaea archaeon (assembly GCA_030671745.1). Lineage (GTDB taxonomy): Archaea > EX4484-52 > EX4484-52 > EX4484-52 > GLR71 > GLR71. Next base: position 20,622 of record DAOVHT010000003.1, on the reverse strand, counting down.
AGACTGTCAAAGACACAGCACTCATGTTATCCATCATCTCTGGAAACGACCCGCTTGACCAGACAAGCATACAGGATAAGACAGAAGATTTCACAAAATATACAGGAAGAGACATAAAAGGGTTGAAAATAGGTATACCAAAAGAATATTTCAATAATATAGATCAAGATATAGAAAAAAAAGTAAGATCTGCAATAGACAAACTTGAAGAGTTAGGTGCAGAGACTGTAGAGATTTCGCTTCCTACAACCGAATATGCGATACCAGCATATTATATAATAGCAACCGTTGAGGCATCAACAAATCTTGCAAAATATAGTGGTATGAGATACGGTGCGCAAGATGACCCGAAAGGTCATTTCACCGAATATTTCTCAACAGTCAGGGGAAAATACCTAGGTGATGAAGCAAAAAGACGAGTAATCTTAGGCACTTACGCAAGGATGGCAGGATACAGGGACCAGTATTATCTTAAGGCACTCAAAGTAAGGACAAAGATCATTGAAGATTTCAAGAAAGCATTCAATAAGGTAGACGTTCTTGCAGCACCCACAATGCCGATGGTTGCACCCAGATTCTCAGAGATTGAAAAACTGACACCCGTTGAAACATATGCAATGGATAATCTGACAGTCGGCCCAAACCTTGCAGGGATACCGATGATATCCGTACCTTGCGGAACCTCAAAAGAAATGCCAGTCGGTCTTCATCTTTTAGGCAACCACCTGCAAGAAGGAAAGATCATCCAAGTTGCAGACGCTTTTGAAAGAAGATAAATCCAATACATAAACAGTATAACAATATATACTGGATACACACAATTATTATTGGTTAATATGAAATCAGGCAGCAACAATTCTTCAGGTATCTTTTCAGAATATTTCAGTAAAAAAAATAATAAAGATAAACCTATCAAAAAAACACAGAAAAACAATAAAAAAGAGATTAAGGATAAACTAAATAAAATAAAGACAGGCGCACAGAAGAATAACACAGATAAAAATACAGAAACAGACAAAGAACATCAAGAAATCAAAGATAAGATTACTGAATCACCTGAACATCCAAAAGCTATGGTCAACACCCCACAAGAAAACAAAAATGATAATGACCATAATCAAAAAGACAAAAAGAATCCAATAGACAAGATACCTTCATTCAAAACTGAAACAGATGAGACTAAAGATAATATTGAACAAGCAGACAAAGAACAAAAAGATAACGAAGAACAAACAGGAAACATACAAGAAGATGAGATGAAAGAAGAAACAACTGAGAATAACCCAGACGAAGATAAAAAAACAGAAACAACCGAAGAAAAGAAAGAAGCTCCCGTAACAAAAGAAGAAAAGACCGAAACAGTTGCAGAAAAAAAAGAAGGACAAACAAAAACCAAAGAAAGAAAGAAAGAGACATCAACAGATACAAAGCCAGTAAACAAAAAAATAACAACAAACACAAAAAAAACATCAGACAAAGATGATAAAATACTCTTAGAATATGAAATAACTTCTGATAACCTTACTGCACACATCACAATTTTAGAGACCGAAGATGAATACATACCAATCTATTCTGTTGAGCAGCCAAAACTTCACGAAGCCACACATGCAATATTGAACCATGTAAGAGAAGAGGTCATCTCGATGGTGCAACTGACCACATCAGAATTCATAGACCCTAAAACATATACAGAAGTCAAAGAAAAGTTCATGGCAAAGGCTATGGATATACTTGGGCAACTTCTCCCAGAATCAAGTGAGGATGAAAAAAAGATACTTGTCGGAATACTTATCCATGAGATGCTCGGTCTAGGAGATGTAGAGATTCTTTTGAATGATAACTATCTTGAAGAGATTGTCATAAACAACTGTGAAGAACCGGTATGGGTATATCACAAGAAATTCGGTTGGGTAAAGACAACAATCAATTTCAAGAATGAAGAGACAATATACAATTACATGGCAGCCATAGGCAGGAAAGTCGGAAGACAGATCACAAACGTCCACCCTCTGATGGACGTACATCTATCAACTGGAGACAGGGTCAATGCGACACTGTTCCCAATATCCACCAAAGGTAACACAATCACTATAAGACGGTTCTCACGATCACCCTGGACAATAATAAACATGATTGACCCAAAAATAAAGACCTTGTCTATTGAAGTTGCTGCAGTCATATGGCTTTCAATGCAATTTGAACTGAATATACTTGTAGTTGGAGGTACTGCATCAGGGAAAACATCATTGCTCAATGCATTGATCCCGTTCATACCCCCCAACCAAAGAATATTGTCAATCGAAGATACCAGAGAGATACAATTACCAAAATACCTGCACTGGATACCATTCTCTTCAAGAGAACCAAATCCAGAGGGACAAGGTGGTGTATCTATGCTTGACCTTCTTGCAAATGCACTCCGTATGCGTCCGGACAGGATAATTGTAGGAGAGATACGACGAGCAAAAGAAGCAGAAGTCATGTTTGAAGCAATCAGGACTGGACACTCAGCATATGCAACATTCCACTCAGACACCGCAGACCAAGCATACAAAAGACTTACCAACCCACCGATAGACTTACCCGAACCCCTGATCAGTGCACTTCACTTAATGCTCATCCAATACAGACACAGACGAAAAGGTATAAGACGAAATCTTGAACTTGCAGAGATAATACCTCTTGAAGATCTATCAAACAAAGTCAATGTCATATACAAATGGAATGCACGAGATGATACTTTCGAAAAAGTTGGGAGATATATACGACTATTGAACGAGCTCCATCTATCAACAGGAATGAACGAAATTGAAATTGAAGAAGATCTGAAAGAAAAACAGAGAATACTTCAATGGATGCTAGATCATAACATAAAAAGTGTAAATGCAGTAGGTAAAGTATTTGCTGAATATTATAGAGATGAAAGAAAGATTGTAGAACTTGCTAAAAACAATGCAGACCCCTCTGAACTTTTAGGACCAGAACTCATGGAAGAGACAAAGATAAAAGATTGATATATGACGGTGATACCTCTTATGAAAAAGAAAAAGATCAATATAGAGCCCCCGAAAAAATTCCTGAGTTTTGCAGAACACCTATCAAGCCTTTTTCCAGACATCAATACAGACCTAGCCCAATCAGGAAATAAGACAGAACCAAAAACACACATAGCAACATGCCTTTACAGATCAGCAAACACATCAGCCATGATGGGTGCAATGTTCGTATTGCTTTCAATATTCACAAGGAACAGCAGTCTTTTTGCACTAGGCGCAATCATAATACCAATCATGTTCATATTCAGCTTTTATTCAGGACTTTATGCACCAAAAGCAAAAGCACTGAAAGATGCAAGAAAGATTGATGCTGAACTCCCCTATGCACTGAGACACTTATTGATTGAAGTAAAATCAGGCATACCAATCTACCAATCACTCGTCACAATCTCTGAAGGTTACGGATGTGTTTCAGAAAACATAAAAGATATGCTTAAAGAGATCAACGGTGGAAAATCAGAGATTGAAGCGCTTGAAGAGAATATAATAAAAAACCCATCATTCACATACAGAAAATCATTCTGGCAGATACTCAACTCACTGAAGACAGGAACAGCACTTGAAAAGACACTTCAGTCCACAGTAGACAATATAATCAAAGACCAGATACTATCAATCAAAAGATATGGTCAGGAATTGAATCCATACACACTTATGTACATGATGATAGGTGTCATTGTCCCATCTTTAGGAATCACATTCCTTATGCTCCTTTCAAGTTTTACAGGCATGGTTATAGGAAAAACCCTGTTTTATGGAATACTTGTAGGACTCTTATTATTTCAATTACTGTTCTTGAACATCGTAAAGACCAAAAGACCACTGGTGAAACTCTGATGAAAAAAGAAAAACCGAAAGAGAACAAAAAAAAGACACAGGATAAAAGTAAAGAGAGAGCCAGACCTAAAAAAGATTATGCAAAAATAATCTACGGCAACCTACCCAACAGATATAGACAGAAACTTGAACAAGAAGCAATATATGCAGGGATAGAACTACCCATATACAGATACATCACAAACACCATCAAGACATCATATATTATCTTATTCACAATATTTGCAATCGCATATCTATCGATAAACATACACATAATTGTTGCCTCAATCTTGATTGGTGTAATACTCATCATAGGAATAATCATGCCATATATAATATTCACAGTCACTGCAGAAAAAAGAACAAAAAATATAGAAAAAGTATTGCCCGACCTTCTGACGCTTGCAGCATCAAACATAAAATCAGGACTTACAATAGACAAAGCACTCCTATTTGCAGCAAGAGACGAATTCGGTGCATTATCAAACGAGATCAAAAAGACCGCATTTAAGATATATGGAGGTATAGAAATAAACGAAGCGTTCCGTAGCATGACAGAACGGATAAATTCGGGTCATCTTAAACGGACCGTCACTCTGCTCATGGAAGGTATAAGATCAGGTGGAAATACTGCAACCCTTCTTGAAGAGAGCGCAAAAGACATAGAGACCAGCAAAGTGCTCCAGAAAGAGATAAACGCAAGTGTACAGATGTATATAATTTTCATAATACTGGCAGGAGTGATCGCAGCCCCTGTCATGTTTGCAATCTCAAATTACCTTATAGAAAGCACATCAAGCATGTGGGGTAATGTAGACACAGACAGCGATGCAGACATAGGTGCAGGAATCCTGAAGATCACACCGAGCAGTTCACAGGTCGATTCCGCATTTTTCACGTTCTTTGCAGCCGCAGCCCTTGCAATAACGACAATATTCGGTGGCATGCTGATATCCCTGATAAAATTCGGCAACATAAAACATTCAGTAAAATACAGCCCAGGTTTCACTGTGGTAGCCTTAGGCTTGTTCTTCCTCTCAAGAGCGCTTGTAGCTGCTGCTATGGGCGGACTTGCTTAACAAGTACATATTCGATAGATATATATACTTTTTACTTCATATCAAGTAAATATGTTTGATTTAAACCTCATACAACCAACACAATATCTTCTAGACCTTAGTGAAGCACTTATAGGTCCTAATGATACTATAGACAACTACCTTAGAGAAATATCAGATTACCTAAACTTATGCAAATATTATATAGACAAACACAATATAAAAACAGATACATTCCACCCCATTATTAATAATAATAATAATAATAATAATAATAATAATAATAATAATATTGGTTTTAAAATAATTAATGATATAATGGATCCAACATTATTTACATACGATAAAACAGAAATAAATGGAATCGAACAAGAAATAATAACAATAAATCGAAATCAATTAATTCCTCGAATTAAAAAAATTGAATATCAAATAACATTAATAGAGAACCCAACAGAAAAAGCATACAAAAAAAAAGCATACAAAAAAAGTCACAGACCTCCAAACGACAATCAATTTCACGAAGTACTCCAAATAATTAAAACCAATATAACAGACATATCCCAATCATAATCACAATATTAATTTAAAATAATTCAATTTTCATTCTAAAAAACTATTAAACTAATAGACACACAATATAATTCCATGAAAGAACGTTTCTATGAGATTGACGCACTGAGAGGTATCGCCATAATCTTGATGATATCTTACCACACACTTTATGATCTCTATTATTTCACAAGCATAAATGTTAATCTATGGTCCGGAACGTTCTGGTTCATAGGACGCGCGTCAGCATCAATATTCATATTCCTTGTAGGTGTTTCATTGACGATTAGCTTTTCACGGATCAAAGATAGATACAAGAAAACAGAGATTATAAACAAATACTTCATAAGGGGCGCAAACATATTTTCATTAGGTCTTCTGATCACAGCAATGACATACCTTTTTCTTGACAGAGGCACAATCTATTTCGGCATACTTCACTTCATAGGACTCTCAATAATTATTGCATATCCATTCTTAAGACTGAAAAACATAAACCTCCTGCTTGGTTCCGCAATAATAGTGACAGGATTCTATCTCAAAACACTCACAATGAATACACCATACCTCATATTTTTAGGACTGAGACCAGAATCATTCTATACTCTTGATTACTTCCCACTTTTTCCATGGTTAGGAACAGTCCTCATAGGAATCTATTTTGGGAACACATTTTATCCGAACGGAAAAAGAAAGATAAAAATCCCAGACATACAAAAATACATTAGACCATTGACAAATCTCGGAAAAAAATCACTTATTATATACCTTATACATCAACCACTATTGATTTTCCTGATATATGTACTATTATAAACTCAAATTCATACACCCACACACACAATACTAAAACCGAAAGACATATAAACCCCCTAACGCAATTCATATTACCATTAAATTTATGGAGGTTGTACAAATGAAAATATTTAAAAGAAGAATGGGACAATCCGCAACAGAATACCTGATGACATATGGTTGGGCTATTTTAGCTATAGTCGTTGTTGCTGGAGTCCTTTGGAACATGGGTCTTTTCGGAGGCGGTAGCTGTGGTAACTCAGTAACGGGTTTTGCAGGAACACAAGTAAGTGTAAAAGATTATGCACTGACTGATGCTGGTGCTTTATCACTTAACCTACGAAATGCAGCTGGTGAAAATATAGAATTGACAAGTCTTACTGTAGATGCTGGAGCAATAACTCAAGGTGCAAGTGACTGGAACGTAAGCACAGCAGGTGCAGTCGTAACAGGAACAGCAGGTCCAGTTGGAACAGCAGGTGCATGTTATTCATATGATCTTGCAATCGGTTATACGCTAGATGGCATATCACACACAGCTCGTGGAATAATAAACGGCGCATTCGAATAGATTAGAACATCTATTCTTTTTTCTTTCTTTTTTTCTATTTCTATATACATCAACAATTTAAACAATATCCAATCCTACCAACAACTGACGAGTCCAAACCTTAATATACAACATACCAAACAATAATAGAGGTAAGATTATGGAATTTCTTGACACAGGCATAGCAAACTTTGACAAGCTTCTCAAGACAGGCATACCCAAAGGGAGCATTATACTCCTTGCAGGTCCTACAGGCTCTGGAAAAACCATACTTGCAAGCCAATTTGCATCAAATTGCATCTCAAGACACAATCTCAACTGCATATATATCACATTTGAAGAACATAAAAACACTCTTGAAAATAATTTTAATAATTTTACCTGGAAACTTAACGATTCACAGAAACAGAAATTAAAGATAATAAAATACAACCCTTATGAATTCACAGCAGTAACAGATACATTGTCCAGAGAAATAAAAAAACAAAACACAGACATAGTTATAATTGATTCACTTACAGGTCTTAATCTCTATACCACCGAACAGAAAGATTTAAAAAATACATTAATTGATCTACAGCACATATTAAAAGAAAACAATTGCACAGCAATACTAACTAGCCAAATAAATCCAGATATCAATTCCATGAATAGGATAAGCTTTGAAGAAGCATTATCCGATGGAGTAATTATGATGTATTACAAGAATCTAAATATAAATCTTACACGAGGTATAAGCATATGGAAAATGCGCAATGTTGAACATGACTGCGAGATTTACCCCTATAAGATTGATACAGAGGGTATACACATACATCACACAAGCATTAAAAAAAATAAGATGGTGAAATATAGATGATTTCAGTAAAAGATGTAATGAGTAAAGAAGTTATAACAATAGATATAGATAAATCAATAAAAACAGCAGCAGAAAAAATGGCGAAACACAATATAGGCTGTCTTGTTGTAACAAAAGGGGGGAAACCATACGGTATGATTACAGAACGTGATCTCATGAAAAAAGTAATTGCAGTTAATAAAAATTATGAGAATTTAAAAGTTGAAGACATCATGCATGTACCACTTACAATGATAACACAAGACATATCAATAATAAAAGCAACAGAATTGATACACAATAAAGGTTTCCGCAGACTGCCAATCTCAAAAGATGGAAAACTTGTAGGCATAGTAACTGAAACAGACCTAACAAGAGCTTTAAGATCTCTTCTGAAAGACAGTCTTCAGAAATTCATAGATGACATAAGCAAATAAAAATATGAGGAATGACTATGACGACCATCGAACAATTAGGTTTTGATAAGAAAGAGATAAAAGACATAATCATCTCAACTTTAGCTTTAGCGTTCATATTCTTCTACGGGTTATACGGATACCAACTGATATCGAATATAAATTCAGGCGCATTATATGCATACCTGCTTTATCTTGCGATAATATTCTTCGCATTCATACCCCATGAGCTTGCCCACAAATTCACAGCAATCAGATACGGTTGTAAAGCGAGATACCAGATCTGGTGGAAAGGCCTTAAATTCGCACTCCTGCTTGCGATAATAACAAATGGAAACTTTGTCATAGCAGCCCCCGGCGCAGTCATGATATACAGCATGCGAAAAGACATGTTCGGACAGATACACTCAACAATCACGCCCAAAGAGAACGCATACATATCGATGGCAGGACCTGCAGCAAACCTTGTCATTGCGGCAATCATGCTATCATTATCAGGAATATTGACAATCGGTGGCTTTGACCTTGCATCAAGCATAGGTTATGTCAGCTGTTTCCTTGCAATGTTCAACCTGATACCCATACCACCTCTTGACGGTTCAAAAATTATCACATGGAACAAAGGCGTATGGTTCGGACTTATCGTAATCAGTTATGTTATGATGGGAATGTTTTGAGAGATTAAACACAAAAAATAGACATTATATTTGACAATCAAAATATAAACAAGACATATATACTATTAAATTAAATATATAACATACAATAAACTCAAAGAAAGGTATTTATTTATGAAAACACAATACTTAAAATCAATATTAATCATATTCATATTTTCATCAATAATCTTCACACATTCTATATCTGCCACATTTACTGGAATAGGAATATTAAGTTCAGAAATAAGCTCAGACACAATAAATCTTGAAGATATAGATACAGTCCAAATTAATAATTCAATTGTTAATTATGACAATTCAATCCATGCAGAATTAATAATTAATTACAAATTAATAAACCAAAAAGATGGTTCCGAAATTATAAACGAAAACACAATTATATCTTTTGGTGCTTATGAAGTACAAGATATATCCAAAAAATTAAAGATATCAAAGACAATTCCCTCTGGACACTATATAATCAACATTTTTGTAAACGGTCCAAACAATATACCCCTTGCAGGATTTAACCATAACCTACAGATAATTAACAACGAAATGATAAAACCATTATCTGTGATAAAAGGCCCTTATTTAAAAATACCATTAGTTTCAGATTCAGGTACAATCACATATATTGAAAGTTATGGAACAACAGGGTCCAATGTTATCCAAGGATCTACATATCACCTTAAATTTAATTTAAAAAATGAAAATCCCACTTATAATGATTTAAAAGCCATCATTAACATAATACCCACATTAGGAGACAAATCACTAAAAACGATTGAATATGAATTAAATCCATATAGCTCCTCAACACAAATAGACAATTATGAAATTGAAATGGATTTTGATACACCTGGCACTTACAGAACAACACTATCATTTTACAATGAAGATTCATTCTTGTTTCAAAAAGAAGTTCGTCTCGTAATCACCGGTGAAGGTGGAAGCATACTCCGCGTAAAAAATAAACAAGACACATATAATATAGGCGACACGATTTCAATTTCTGCAGATTTAGTCGGTCCTGCAGATGGAGCTACAAAACTAAAAGATATCTATCTTAAACTGATTTTAAGTGAGAATAATAACATCCAAAAAGAAATTATTAAGGACATACCCAACTTAGAATTCAAAACCATGACTGAAACTATAGATTTTACTTCTGAATGGAACCTAGAAGAATACAAGATACAAATAATATTAGGTAAAGATGATACAATATATGACGAGATTACAATCAATTATGAACCCATAATTGTAGAGAAAATGATTACTCCAGATGGTAGGATTTACTCACCAGGATTAGGTGGATGCTTTGATGACAATATATGCACTACTGAAGAAAGAACAATAAATAATTGTTATGACTGCTATCTTGAAGATCATCCAAAACAAACAGAAGACATTAATCAAAACACACCACAAACAGAAGATAACAAAAATACTGATGAAACAAATAATAACATTTTAGGAACAATTCTTATCTTGATAACATTGGTTGCAATACCACTTATTGTATATATTATACTCAGGAGAAGAAAATAAATGAAATACAATACACCCAATATAAAAATTAAAATAATAATATTTATTGCACTTTTATTTTTAATAATTAACACAACACCCGTCTTTGCTGACAATTGGGTTTGTTATGATTCAACTTATGATTGTCATGTCACTGCAGCAACACTACGAGCAAATTTCCCTTGGCAGCCCCATTCACCACTTAATAAAATCTGTTCGGGATCAAGCCAAACATCTACATACACACCTACCGCATTTATTAGACCTTGTGAAACTCCAACATTTTCATCATGTCCTGAAAATGAATATTATATGAGAACTACATTTAGTTGTATAAGACAATGTATAAGTTTTGGAGGTGCACACCATACATATAATTATTACGAAAATGGAGAACTTGCAGTTGCTTGTGGACTAGGTGGTGGTCCATATTGTAATAGTTGGTCTACTTCAGAGAACTGTAACGAAGAACCTAAAAAAGACTATGTTTGTGGTAACGAAACTAATAATATAAATAACTCTTGGGAACCAATGACTGCACCCTCTTGGGAATGCCCATCATGTAAAGAATTATCAATACGACAAACAGAAGAACCAATTCTTTTTGATAGTGATGCTTCTAGTTTTCAAAGTATATCTATGCTAAACGGTCCTCACAGATCAAATACCACAACTGATTTCACATTTACAGCATATATTGAAGCATGTATCAACCGAGTTCCAATCTTAAACTTAAATATAAAACTAATAAATAATTCAGGTGAATCAGAATCATCAATAACTGGCATATATGCAAAACATGACGAATTAAATTACTCTACAGAAAATTTAGGATTACTTGAATCATTTATAATCCCAGAACAAGATAGATTCAGAAAAAATTATACATTAAACGCGAAATTAAATGCATATAGACCTTGGGCTTGGAGACAACGTTTGATTACAGCAATACCACAAGTGGTTGAAGCAAACACATTAGAAATACCTGGCTATCCTGCAGAAGGAGATACTATGGCCCAAACAATCGGAGATTTATATTTCTCATCAGATTTCTTAGGAGGTCAAGCTGGATATAATGAAATTGATGATACTTGCAATGCAGAAATAATGTTAACAAACACATACGAAATCAATGTATTACACAATATCCCACAATTATCAGGTAATGTCATGTGTGACATTACAGATTTAACCAATTATATAGAAGATGATACATATGGTATAACCCAAGAATTAACAGATCATATTAAAACAGAATATTCATTAGAAACACTCAAAAGCATTAATAATATAATCCTAAAAGAACCCGAAAATATATTTATAACTTACTCTTTAGACCAAATGATATTTAATGTACAAGATTATGAATTCAATGACAACACAGAATTCATAAATCACATAAATACATATTCAAATGATGCTGAATTATACCAATACTTAAAAAATGAAAATATAATTACAGATGAAATCCTTCAGCAAAAATCAGAAGAACAACTAAACACTTTAGTAAATAAAGAGGAAATAGGATGTAATGATTATGAATATCAATTCATAGATCATATAGATGATGAATCAATAAATAATATAAATATTCAAAAAACATATGGAGATTTAATAAGTCATACATACACTCTTGACATATTACATAATTTAACTAAACACGACGACAATTATATGTGCACAATAAGTGATTTAAATAATTATTATGATGATGAGGGAATAACAACCAGTCTTTCAGATGAACTCCATTCATTATATGATTTAGATAATTGGGATATAATAGAAAGTATGACTATAGACACGCCAATGAATACTCAAATCACAATCAATCTTGATAACATCAATAATTTTGATGTAACTACGATTGGATATGATAATAGCACAGTATTCAAAGACTATACAGACACATTAACTGATGAAGCACTCTTCCAATATTTAAGAAACCAAGAAATCATAACAGACATAGAACTTCAACAGAAATCAGATGACTCAATATCAGCGATTATAAATTTAGACGAAATAGGCTGCAACAGCTATACTTACAATTACGGAAGTTACACAATAAACGGCAATATCAATGTAAATATAATTGACAACGATCATATAGATATTAATATGCCAAATAGTGATACAGCATGGATTAATGACATAATTACAAACATAACTCTTGAAATAAAAGAAGATATATTCATAGAATTACAAATAACAGAAATAAATTCAACATGGATTAATGATATAATCACAAACATTGAAGTTGATATCACAAATGAATATGATTGTGAATCTTCATGGAGTTGGGGAAATTTAGCAGAATTGGATAAAGTAGCTTTTGCAAAATGTCTTTATAATTGGGATGCATGCATACTAAATGAAATAATTGGAGAAGAAGATAGGGGTTGGCCATATTATGAAGTTGCAGACTGTGGTATGGGTCCCCCATCAAACTTATTGGATACAACATTAAAAGACGCAGCAAAGGGTTCAAAAACAATAACTACAGAAATCACAGTCTACAAAACTTGCACAGATGGTATCAACTGGCTTTCTTCTGAAGAGACACACGCTTGCATTGATGGTCATACTTATAAATGTAATTTTGATTTATCAAACGATGTAATCTCCGCAGGACTTGATGTAACAAAAGTAAATGCGGGATATGTACAAGTATCACAAGAAAAAGCATATCTCTGTCAAGAAAATGGCAACTGGAGATTAATGGGTTGTGACGCAGAGAGTTATAATGGAACAGACGATGAAGACCAGAGCTGCCTTAACAGAGGAATAAGACAAGGTATGTGCGGTTCAGTAGATAACATATACAAATGGCAAGATAGTCCAGATGAATCACCAGATTCATGCTGTTGTACCTCAAATGGATTCTGGGACGAAACACAAGGATGTTGTGACACAGGCGATGAATGGACAAGTTCTGACGGAAAATGGATCTGCAGAAACGGTATTGTAAGTGGTGACTATACTGGAAACTACTGCGACACAACATTAAATCCATTGCCCCCAACAATAATATTCACAACCATGTGCGATGAACAGGAAATAGATGGCATAAAAAAATGGTGGAACAACACTGACTGGGTAACTCTTGCACCCGAACAATGCGGATGTACACAAAATTCAGATTGTAATACAATAAATGGTGAATCCTGTCTAGAAAACATCTGTATGATAGTAAAAACACCAATGCTTAACTTCATACCATATTCAACAATAAATATCCTATTGGGAAATACAGAAGAAATCATACTTGATATCAGAAACGATATGGACATAACAGATAATATAGAATTAAATATCGATACTAATTATGATATATCAAACTGGGCATGGTTCAAAGGACAGAAAAATCTAAATCAACATACAAAACAGATAGTTATTCCGGCAAATTCAAATGTAAAAGTAATTATTGAAATTATTGGTAGTAAAACAGGAGCATACACATTAAACATAGATAGTGACTCATTATTTACATTAATGTCATCAACAATAGATGCAAATATAAGGATAATACCACAAACTTCAAACACTGAAAGCTTAAATGGTGAAAATACAGGAAAAGTAGAAACAACAACAACCCCAGGACTTTCATGGATTGGATTCATTTTTATCATGATGTTAGGGTCAATAATATTATACCGAAAAGATAAGTTTTAAACAGACACAGTTATCCCAGAATTTTTATCATAATGAGACCCTAAACCACTAGAACCATAAGAATTCCCGACAGATTCAGGAAAATAGATAACAGTCCCTGTCATCACCACATCATCTTCTTTAAGAATATTAATAATACTTGACCAGTCATGTATAGTGACCTGACCTTCATAGCCTGGATCAACCCAACCAGCACCGATCTTATGATTATATATATGATTTTTATTTAAAGACTGAGACAGTTCCAATAATATCCCTACATGATTTGAAAGCTTTAATTGTTCTTTAAGTTTCACCACAAGAAGATCATCCTCTGATATTTCATACGGCCTGGAAAGATCAACCTCATCATATAAATCCGTATCACTATATTTCTCTCTAGTGTCTATGACACCAAAATCTTTCTTGAAAGAGAGCGCAGTATCCGAACTAGTGAAAACAAGATGATTATTATTTATGACGACCTCAGGACTTACTTCAAGAAGACCCCCAGCAATAAGATTATTAATACCCACCTCATCCATTATCTGAGAATTATGTATCTCTCGAACACTCCCAGAATTAGATGAAACATACGAAAAATTATCCTCAATCTCAAAAAACAACTGAGCGAACCTGTCCCCCCCATAAAATTTCAAAGGATTCGGATTCTTGTTGACAACCGACATCTTGACTCTTCCTTCATATGACAGATCCTGTATCCGACCATCAATCGGAGAAAGACCTCGTCTACCATTTGAACTTCTGAGTTCTGAATACATAGAAAGCCAATAAGGAATATTGAACTTTTCACGAGAGTATATTATTGCCTGCTGACCTGGTTCAAGAATGAATGAGTCATCTTTATCAAGATATTTTACATCACGTTCAAGAGAATCTAGAAAATCATCAATAGATATTGTAAAATCGTCATAATCCTCATCATTTTCAGGTGCTTCAGGAAACCGCCTAAGATATTCCAGCTGATTCTTATCGATTGTATCCTTATCAAAAATCTCAACCGCACCGATACGCCAATCTAGACTTGTAGGCTGGAACTGCTTTCCAGTAGGTTCAGGGGTTACCTTTAAGACATCATCATTGATTAGTTTGAGTATCTGATTATCTGTAAGCATAAAAAACCCTTTAAAACCCTTATTTCTCTATCTCTTCCCAAAAATCCCTGCAAAAAACGTCTTCCCAAAACTGATCTTATTTCCTTCAGAATCAAATATAGGCTTCAGGTCCAAAGCAACTTTAGTGAGTATTGGTGTTGCAAGAATCTTTGAGATGCTCTTGACCTTGACTTTTGTTTCAGCACCGTCCTTGACCACTCCTGCGACATCCTTGCCATCAACCTTCAGATCTGCCCGTATCATCCTCAATCATCCCCGTTATGCCTTGTCTTGACATTTATCTTGCCATTAAGAGTCAGTGAGACACCGCCGGCAACAATCTCATGGTTATCAAATTCTATGTCTGATTCAAGGTCATGGGTGCCTAACAATTTTGCAATGTTTTTCATAGCCTCCTCATTCTCAAGAAGCTTCTGAATCTTTGAAATCATACAATTAATATGAAGAAATAACTTTAAAAAAAGTACATCAACCCCTTTCTCAACACAACTTATATGCCAAACATATATATGAAAACAGACCAAATACTTTCTATGCACGAAATACTTATAGGACGAGATCTTTCAGACGAAAAAAAATACGGCATGCGCGGCACAGGCTATGTTGCAAAACACATTGTTGGCCAGAAAAATGAGGCGCACGTCACAACACCCGTAAACATTGATCTTGCCCGACCGCACATAATAGGACTTTTCGGTAAGAGAGGTCAAGGAAAATCATATTCGATGGGCAGTGTTGTAGAAGAGATGATGCTTCTTCCCCAAGACATCAAAAAAAACATAGGAGTCATAGTGATAGACACCATGGGTATCTATTGGAGTATGAAGATGCCCAACGAGAAAGATGCAGAACTACTTTCTGAATGGAACCTGAAACCGAAAGGATTTGATGTCAACGTGATGGTGCCTAAAGGACTCGCAAAGATATACAATGACGACGCGATACCATTCGATTCCACATTCTCCATGAAACCCTCAAGCCTGAACACAGATGATTGGGCATTGAGCTTCAATCTTGAACTGGATGGCGAGATGGGAATCATTCTACAGAAAGTCATGAGACAGATGAAAAACAAAAGTGATTATTCAATAGATGACATAATCAACGAAATCAAAAAAGATGATGCCAGCCAGATTGCAAAAGAAGGTCTGATAAATAGATACGAAGTAGCCAAAGAATGGGGTATCTTCGACAAGGAAGGATCATCGATACATGACATAATAAAGCCGGGAGAGACCACCATACTTGACGTGAGCCATTTCAGCCAGGCCTCAGGAGGATGGAGTGTCAAAAGCCTTGTTGTAGGGCTTCTAGCAAGACATATCCTTGACGCCAGGATAAAGGCACGACGGATGGAAGAATCCGAAGACATGGAAGGAACAAGCAAAGGCGGGCACATGCCCATTACATGGATGCTGATTGACGAGGCGCATCAGTTCCTGCCAGGAGAAGGCATGACTGCCGCATCACTACCGCTTCTGCAATGGGTAAAGATTGGAAGAGAACCAGGTGTATCGCTCCTTCTTGCGACACAGATGCCAAACAAGCTGCATCAGGAAGCAATAAGCCAGTGCGACCTTGTGATATCTCACAGACTGACAAGCTCAAAAGATGTAAACTCACTGAGCCAGATCATGCAATCCTACTTGAAATACGGAATTTCAGACTATTTTGACAATCTGCCACGAGTAAAAGGCGCAGCCATTATCCTTGACGACAACTCAGAAAGGTTGTATCCAATAAGGATGCGCCCCCGTATGAGTTGGCATGCAGGCGGAAGCCCGATTGCGATAAAAGATTAGAACAATAAACAACAAGATGAAAAAATATGCAAGATACGATATACTTATTATTGATTACCCTAAGCCCAATAATACTGATTCTGTTAAGCATAGGCATACTGAAAAAGTAAAAAGAAACAGAAAATAGACAATTACATATTTAATTACTTATCCAAATTATCTAGAACAATACCAATTATCTCTTTATGAACTTCATCAACTGATTGCATACCATCAATCACATGTACGTTCTCAAATTCTTGAGATAACTTCTCATAATTCTCCCACACACGGAAGAGCTTCTTCTCTTCCTCAAACAGCTCAAGCTCAAACCGTGACGCAGATATCCGCCTCACACACTCTTTTGCAGGCACCTTAATGAAAAAAGTCAGATCAGGTACAATAAACCGTTCATTTATCTTCTTGAGCCAGCCTATATCAGTATCAATACCACCGAAAGCCATTGTCGAGAAGAAATATCTGTCAGACACCACAATATTTCCGTCATTCATTGCAGGCATTATCTCCCTTTCAAGATGGTGCGCACGATCCGCCGCAAAAAGAAGCTGAAGACATTCAGGCCCGGTCTTCCAATCTTTTGTAAGCTGACCACGGATAAGACCACCGATAATATTATTTGTCGGCTCTTTTGTGATGTGCACCTTGTGCCCTAAACAACCCAATGCTTTCTTTAAGAGCGCAACCTGTGTAGATGACCCGCTCCCATCAAGCCCCTCTAAAACAACAAACATACCTTTTTCAGCCATATTATCAAAGATGAATTGAACACTGACACTTATTAATTTTTTGAAGATGTAATATATAGGACAGATACTCTACTTTTTATATTAATTCTCAACCAAAGATATATCATGACAGAATACCTGAATCACCCACTCCTGAAAAAAGACACGATTGAGAGAAGGAAATACCAAGAAAACATAATAGCCAGCTGCTCAAACAAGAACTCGCTTGTGGTATTGCCGACCGGAATCGGAAAGACGATAATAGCGATAGGCATTGTTGCCCATAGGCTGGGAAAATACAAAGACAAGAAAGCGCTCATAATGGCACCCACGAAACCTCTTGTTGAACAGCACCTTAAAAGTTTTTCAGATGTGATGGACATAGAAACAGGTGATATCGGCAATTTTGAGATACTTACAGGCAAAGTCCCGCCAAAAAAAAGAGAAGATATCTACAAGACTTCAAGAATCATCTTTGCAACACCGCAAGTCATAGAGAATGACATCATGAAAAACACGATAGACCTCTCTCAATTTTCAATAATCGTCTTTGATGAGGCACACAGGACCTCAGGCGACTATGCATACACATTCATCGCAAAAAGATATATAGAAACACCTCAGAAAGAACAATTGATATTGGGACTCACCGCAAGCCCTGGCGGAACAAAAGAGAAGATCGGTGCTATCTGCGGTAACCTTTACTGCGAAAACGTAGAGATACGGGACGAGAACGACTGGGACGTAAAACCATACATCAAAGAGACAAAGATAGACTGGGTTAAAATAACTTTTCCCGACGAATTCAAAAAGATAAGCAGATATCTTGAGACTGCAAAGAAAAAAAGGATAAAATTCCTGATATCGATGAACATCTTGACCGATACGCAACCTTCTAAAAGAGAACTTCTCGAACTGTCCGGAAAGATGAGAGGTCTTGCCGTAAAGAAACAGGACCCCATATTCTTCAAGGCAATATCAGACGTTGCCGCCTGCATAAAACTCAACCATGCAATAGAGCTTATCCAGACCCAAGGCATCCCCCAGCTTGAGACCTATATTGAAAAACTTAAGAAAGACAGGACAAAAGCATCAATGACACTTCTGTCTGATGATGATGTCAAGCAGGCATCAATCCTTACGACATATCTGGCATCAAAAGACACAAAACATCCAAAACTCATAAAAGCAAAAGAACTAGCAATAGAAAGCATAAAAGGCGATAAAAAGACAATCATATTTGCCCATTACATAAACACTGTTGACTTGATCATCAAAGAACTTGCAGATGAAAAGACACTCAAACCAGTAAGATTCATAGGGCAGAGAAAAGGCAATACCCAAAAAAAACAGAAAGAGACCCTTGACAAGTTCAGAGATGGCACATATAACATCCTTGTAGCCACCTCAGTCGCAGAAGAGGGTCTTGACATCCCAAAAGTCGACACTGTAATCTTTTATGAACCTATACCCTCAGAAATAAGGACAATTCAGAGACGTGGACGTACAGGACGCGAAAAAGAAGGCAAAGTGCATATACTTATGACCAAAGGTACTATTGACGAAGCTTATTACTGGAGCACGCGCCATAAGGAAAGAAAGATGAAAATAGTCATTGACAGCCTGAAAAAAAACTTCAACAAGACAGGTATTGAGATAAAGACAAATAAGGCTCAAAAAGAACAGAAATCCCTTAAAAGCTTTAAAAGAGACAAAGATAGAGACAACAATAAGATCAAGATATATGTTGACCACAGGGAACCCAAACTGATAAAAAAACTGACCGAGACAGACAACACCGAAATAATATCGAAACAACTTGCAGTAGGTGACGTAATCGTTTCTGACAGAGTAGGTATTGAAAGAAAAGAAGTAGGGGATTTCCTGCAATCAATAATTGACAAGCGCCTTTTTACGCAGATGACAGAACTTAAAGAAACCTTTGAACGTCCGATACTTATTATTGAAGGTAAAAACCTGTATGGCATAAGAAACATGCACCCCAATGCCATACGTGGCGCACTTGCGTCCATTGCCTGTGATTTCAGCATCCCGGTCATACCCACACGAGACATTGAAGACACAAAAGACATGGTGATAGCCCTTGCAAGACGTGAACAGGGAGAAAAAAGAGAAATTTCATTGAGAGGCACAAAACGCTCAAAAACAAAAAAGGAGATGCAAGAATACATAATCTCTGGATTCCCAGACATCAACATAAAACTGAGCCGGCGCATCCTTGAACGATTCGGAACAATAAAAAGATTCATAAACTGCAAAGAGAAGACATTAGAAGAGATAGAAGGTCTCGGAAAAGAGAAAGCAAAAAAGATAAAAGATATTGTTGAAACCGATTATAACAAAACAGACTGATTAAAACCGAAAACTTTAAATATTATAAACCCTAAAAATATGGGTGATTGCAGAGGCCATGTATTTGATAATGAACTATTTGAAGAAGAAACCGTTAATCAAATAACGTTAGATGAATTCTTTAATGACCAAAATTCTATTGATATAGAATGGAGTAAAATAATGCTTATAAAAATAGATACACAAGGTTCAGAAATTAGCATTCTTAAAGGAGCTAGTAATTGCTTTAAGGAATCTTTTAATGGTACTATTTTTATGGAATATGGTCCTTATTGGTTACATAATAACAATCAAGATATAGAATGGTTTTATAATTTTATAAAAGAGCAAATGTTTTCTGTTTTTAAACTTCCTCTTGATTCAAATGTTAATGGTTGTCCAGAAATAAACCCTACTTCCATAAAAGAAATAAAAGATTATTATGAAGAATGTAAAGAAAAAGATACTTATTGTAATCTCGTATTAAAGAGAACACCTTATTTGTAAAGAAAGTAACGAGAAATGCTTTTCACATTTCCCGTTCTTTTATCCATTGTTAATTAACCACAATGTTGTGTGGTAACAGACGGTGTTGCTACCGGCGGGGTAGGATCACCACTTGGTTCTGTTGTAACATCAGGAGTTGTTTCTGGGGTTGTGTCGCTGCTTGCTGACGGCGT
>DAOVHT010000121.1 GCA_030671745.1 Candidatus Nanohaloarchaea archaeon | reverse complement strand
ATAAAACTGATCAAAAAAGACTGGAAAGAACTGAATATCGATAACCTGTCATTCTCATACCACAATAAAGAGGGTTGCGACCAGCACCTTGACAACATCTCACTGACGATTGAAAACGGAAAACGGATAGCTCTCATAGGCGAGAGCGGTAGCGGTAAGACCACATTGCTGAAAATTATACGGCAATTATACAGACCGTCCCATGTAGACCTATCAGTTGACAGAAAACACCTTGAAAACGATTTCAGAGACATAAGCTCATCGATCGCGCTCATCCCACAAGACCCAGAAATATTCTCGACAACAATAAGAGAGAACATAACGATGGGTGTAACACACAGCGCAGACGAAATAAAAAGATACACAGACATGGCACGTTTCACAGATGTCATTGCGCGCCTGCCACATAAACTGGACTCATCGATTGTCGAGAAAGGCGTCAATCTGAGCGGTGGCGAGAAACAACGCCTTGCACTGGCACGAGGTCTCATGGCCTGCAAAGACAAGTCAATCATACTGCTTGACGAGCCTACAAGCAGTGTGGACTCAAAGAACGAGATTGACATCTACAGAAACATATTCAGTGAATTCAACGACAGAACAATCATATCATCAATCCACAGGCTTCATCTCCTGCCCATGTTTGACATGATATATTTCTTCCATGACGGAAAGGTGATTGCAGAAGGATCATTTAAAGAGCTGATAAAAGACTCAAAGAGATTCAGGACAGTTTGGAACAGATATACTCAGACCCATGAGGATAACGCTTTAGATAAGTAAGATAAATAATAAGATTACTACCACTGACCAAAATAACATATAATAATATTAACAATGACGAGATGACAACCTATGGAAATGCACAGACTTCAGATTGGTGTTATGGGTTCCTGGACAAACAACTTGCCAGAATCATCATATCTTCTTGCCGAAGAGATCGGCAGAGAAATCGCAAAAAATAATGCAATACTATTTACAGGCGGAAGCACTGGCATTATGGAATACGCGATGAAAGGCTGCAAAAACGAGAAAGGAACAACTATAGGTATCATAGCGCAAAATGATTACAAAAAGTATCCATACCTAGGGAAACACATAGATATCAAGATCAATACTGGCATGGGTGAAAACGGCAGGATACCCATACTGATAAATTCATGTGACGGAATCATCTGTGTAGGTGGCGGTGTAGGAACATTGAGCGAGATCACAAATGCATACCATCAAGGCAAACCGATCATCGTCATGGAGAACTCAGGAGCCATTGCAAACAAAGTAAAACTGCTTCTTGATAAAGACGGTTATCTGGACTCAAAAAGACTTGTAAAGATAGAGTTTGCAGAAACCGCAAAAACAGCCGTTGATAAACTTATCAAAGCAATAAGCACAAATGACGGAAAAGACAGCCATGCCTATGGTCCTGAATACGGGAAGAGAAGCTGAAATTTCAATAATTTTACAAAGAGAATACCATTTGATAAAATATTAAAAACCACAAACAATATAAACAAAAAATAGTTAGCTTTATAAAATTAAATACCTCTGTTTACTTTCATGGAAAATTATTCCGAAAAAATAGGAGAAGTACCTGAAGAACACGATGATTATCTACTATTAGTTAAAAACTTTGTTGAAAAATATGAACAATTAAATCCTAGAACAGACAAAAACAAAAATGCTGATGGTTCTTTTATTTTGGATCCAAAAGAATAATTACTACACAATATATCATCATATCCCCCCCCCTTCTAAAAAACATCACTAACTCCTCAAATTAACCCACCAAGGTGTTTACCAACTTATAACCCACACGTTCAACCAAATTAATTAAATGCTAGAACTCATACTCATATTCTCACTCGCAGGAATCCTGACAGGGACAATTACAGGACTAACACCAGGCTTACACATAAACACGATTGCAATCCTCGCGCTCGCAGTCCACAGGACCCAGGACACAGACCCGCTTCTCTTGAGCTGTTTCATAATAGCCATGAGCACGACCCACTCATTCATGGATTTCATACCGTCGATCTTTTTCGGTGCACCCGACCCCGCAACCGCCTTGACGACACTGCCCACGCACCTGATGCTGTTCAAAGGAAAAGGATACGAAGCACTTGCATTATCAGTTCTAGGTGGCCTTTTCGGCATGGTAATCCTACTGATATTCCTCACAACAATCGCAGACCTTGTAACACCCACATACAAAACAATAAGACCTGCAATACCCTACATCTTAGTCCTTGCGATTGCATTCATAATAGCCGGCAGTGGCAAATGGAAAAGGTCGCTTTTAATTTTCATTTTATCGGGACTGTTAGGCACCATAACCCTGGATCTGCACATGATAAACTCAAACTACACCCTATTCCCGCTCTTCGCCGGCCTTTTCGGCATAAGCAACATACTGATGAGCCTTGAGAACAAGTCAGAAATACCAAAACAGAAAACAGATATCAAAATCAAGGCAAAAGGCACACTTAAAAGCTCAATTGCAGGTTTTGCAGGCGGTCTTGTTGCAGGCATAATCCCGGGTCTCGGCTCCTCACAATCCGCAATGCTTGTCCAGCACATAGGAAGGATAAAAGGCGCAAAGAACTTCATAATAGCAGTCGGCACAATAGGGACAATAGACATAATACTATCATTCATAGCAATATACCTGATAGGGAATGCAAGATCAGGCGTAGCAATTGCAGTTGATTCCATAATTGGTAACCTGACAAAAGACACATTAACAATATTCGTAGGTGTAGCCTTCCTATCAGCCGGATTATCGGCAATATTAACACTGAAAATCGGAAAGATAGCAACAAGAATCATAGAAAAGATAGACTACAAGATCCTGGGCACCTCCATTATCATCCTCCTGACATTGATGACAGTGATGTTCACAAGCATGACAGGTCTCATACTTCTTGTGACTTCAACCGCCTTAGGGATATATGCGCAAATGATAGGCGCAAGAAGGTCAATGCTCATGGGTTGCCTGATAGTGCCGACCATCATGTTCTTTTTTGAAATTTAAACTAAAAAATCACACACGCCGTACAAACCTTAAAAGACCCAATAATCTTTGATTTATCTGTTGCACAAAAGAAATGTCAAGAACCGACTTATCATGCTCCACAATTATAGCAGAGATGACCAGAAATAAACCTCCTGACACCATAACACCCGTCAACTGCTCACCGAAAAGCCAAATCCCTAAAACCATAGATATCAACGGAAATGACAATGTACTCAATATAGAGAACCTGCTTGCCTCAATATACTTGAGTGCATTTGAAAAGAAAATATATGCCACACCTGTACAGACCACACCTAAAAGCGAGAGCCATATATACACAGATGGTAATACTGCACCAAAATCAAAACCGATCATCAACGGCGATAGAAAAATAGATGCAAATACCATAGGCCAGAAAGCAGTATCTAATGCAGTATGACTCCTATCTTCAAACCGTATATAAATTAACTGACCCGCAGCAAAAAACGCACTGATTATT